>NZ_JAKJTB010000001.1:0-12982 GCF_050337565.1 Vibrio kasasachensis
CTAGCTAATCCCACCTAGGCATATCCTGACGCGAGAGGCCCGAAGGTCCCCCTCTTTGCTCCGAAGAGATTATGCGGTATTAGCCATCGTTTCCAATGGTTATCCCCCACATCAGGGCAATTTCCTAGGCATTACTCACCCGTCCGCCGCTCGTCAGCAAAGAAAGCAAGCTTTCTTCCTGTTACCGCTCGACTTGCATGTGTTAGGCCTGCCGCCAGCGTTCAATCTGAGCCATGATCAAACTCTTCAATTTAAAGTTTTTTCGGCTCAATGAATACTGACTTCAAAACTAATATTTACCGCTCTTTCGAAAAAGAACAGAAACATGTAATTCTAAAGCTATTATCATTCCAACAGAATGATAATGAATTGACTGTGCCAAGACTAAGTTAGACTTAATCTCGATTGGTCACTCAGTTCATTGAACCCAATGTGTTTCCGAAGAAACAGTTATTGCCGCTCTTTATAAAAAGGAACAGAATAACTTATTGGATTATCATCAACGAGTGCCCACACAGATTGATAGGTTTATATTGTTAAAGAGCTTTTCGCTTTGAGTTATCTCAAAACGGACGGCTATTTTAGCGATTTCAAGTTTAGTGTCAACCACTTTTTTCAAACTTTCTACAAGCAATTTGCTTGGCTAAAACACCTTACCAACTCTGCACTCGTTTCTTTCGAACCGTTGCCGTGTCAGTGAGGTCGCATTATAGAGATCGACATCACATTGGCAAGTCATTTTTCGCTATTTATTGGTTTTTCTTATAGTTCGACTATTAATTAATCTAAAACCGCCAAAAGAGGCAGTTTTGTTTACATTTCTTTAAACTTATCAGCAAATAGAGTGACTTTTTCCCAGTTTGTGTACTCTACTTCTTTACTCGTATCTGTTTCACCACCGGTTAACGTCATAATTAGCTTTATCATCATTTTGTCAAACCAAGCATAACGTGGATAGTAAAGTGCTCCTGCGAATACACCAATTAAACACGGCTGCCACGAGGATGAACGTAAGAATGTTTTAATATAGACACTACCTTCTGGCGTATCCTTACCCTGATCTTCTTTACGTGCAGTTAGATTGACACAAAAGAAGGCCACTTTATGAGTAATAATCTGTTCGAGGTTACTTTCTATAAACTGATAGAGTTTCTTATTCAATTTACCGTAACGAATAGATGCACCAATTAATACCCTTTCATATGTAGAGAAGTCGATATTCGCAACTTGG
The DNA here is from genome assembly GCF_050337565.1 of Vibrio kasasachensis. Classification (NCBI taxonomy): domain Bacteria; kingdom Pseudomonadati; phylum Pseudomonadota; class Gammaproteobacteria; order Vibrionales; family Vibrionaceae; genus Vibrio; species Vibrio kasasachensis. The sequence continues at coordinate 1,232 of NZ_JAKJTB010000001.1, forward strand.
TGCAAATCAACGATCTCACATTGGTAATCACTTAATTGCGCTTCAATGTGCTTGAGAATTTTTATCGTTTGTCCTTCACGGGAAGAATATAGAAATAGAGCCTTTTTCACATTATGTCCTCAGCTACGCCAAAATGTTGGAGTCAGCAATATAAGTAGAGTAAATATCTCTAGTCGACCAAACAGCATTGAAACGACTAGCACCCATTTGGCTTTATCATTTATCTCTCCGAAATGAAGTGCAACTTCGCCTAAGCCTGGACCTAGATTATTTAATGTTGCCGCAACCGCAGAAAATGCACTCAGCTCATCCATACCTGTAGCAATCAAAGCCAACATACAAACAACGAACACCAAAGCATAAGCAGAGAAAAATCCCCATACGGCATCGACTACTCGCTGAGGTAGAGCGCTCCCCCCCAACTTAATGGTGTATACCGCGCGAGGATGCACTAAGCGTTTTAGTTCACGCGCGCCCTGCAAAGTCAGTAACAATATTCGTATCACTTTCATTCCACCACCAGTCGAACCGGCACAACCCCCTATAAAGGAGGAGAATAGAAGTAACACTGGTAAAAACAGCGGCCATTCGGCAAATCCAGTAGTAGTAAAACCTGCGGTTGTCGAAATAGAAACGGTCTGAAATAGTGCTTGGTCGAAAGCCTCATAAACTGTGTCATAGGAATGGTGACTGAGCAGCATTAGGAAACAAATAATGAACAGTAGTATCTGTATAACAATAAAGGCTCGAAACTCTGGATCTTTCCAATAATACTTCGGGTGCACGCCACCAGAAGCAAATGCCGCGAAGTGAAGTGAGTAGTTACATGCAGATATCAACAAGAACACCACGGTAATCATATTAATCGCATAACTATCAAAATACCCCATGCTGGCATCATGGGTAGAAAAGCCACCAATAGCTATAGTAGAGAAACTATGCCCAATCGCATCAAATGGTGTCATGCCCGCTAGCCAATACGCTAGCGCGCAAGCGATGGTCAAACTAAGGTAGATGTACCACAACGCTTTTGCCGTTTCGGCAATACGCGGTGTCATCTTTGTATCTTTTACTGGACCAGGAATTTCTGCCCGATATAGCTGCATCCCACCAATGCCGAGTACTGGAAGTATTGCGACAGCGAGTACGATTATTCCCATACCACCAAACCATTGCAGGAACTGGCGATAAAAGAGAATTGCTTTGGGTAGATGATCGAGACCAACTATAACTGTCGCACCTGTAGTCGTTAACGCAGAAAAGGATTCAAAAAAGGCATCCGTTACCGACACATTAGGATTATCAGACAATAAAAATGGTAGTGAACCTGCACTACCAATTACCGTCCAGAATAGAACGACGATTAAAAAGCCGTCTCTAGCTTTTAGTTCATGCTTATGACGCCGGTTCGGAAACCAGCAAACCACCCCACAAAAAAGAAGAACAAAGAAAGTTGTCACAAACGGCACACCCGCACCATCTCGGTATACTAAAGCAACCAAGGCAGGGGCAAGCATTGAGACACTAAAAAGGGCGAGCAAAAGCCCGACGATTCGGATAATAGATCGAAATTGCATTATTAATGGTATGTGAAGCTAGGCTTCTGACTTCCTATTCAATCCCTTTAACCGGGGTGATTACGGCTTTAGCGCCGCTTCTGTTAATGATGATTTGACTAAAGGCTTCTAACTCACGAACTTCAATCTCAAGAGTCAGTACAACATCATCACTGTATTTTGCTTCTACTTCCAGCACACCGAATTGACTAAACAGCGATTGTGCGACTGGCATAAAGCCATAGTCTAACTGTAGCTTTATTAATATGGTGATTTTTTTCTCTATAGTTTGAAGCAGCTTTAATGCTTGTTGCACACCGCCGCCATAAGCTTTCACTAAACCACCAGTACCAAGCCTGATGCCACCGTAATATCTTGTCACAACAGCGCATATTTCCCCAACCCCAGAACCGGATAACTGCGCCAAGATAGGTTTACCAGCCGTACCTGATGGCTCGCCATCGTCACTAAAACCCCATTTCATGGAATCTTCAGGTCTCCCTGCGACAAATCCCCAACAGTTATGCCGAGCATCAGAATGCTTCTTCTTTATCTCGTCGACAAATGCTTTGGCTGAATCCATTGTTGGAGTATGGGCTAAGTATGTAATGAATTGGCTCTTCTTGATCTCTTCTTCAAAGATTATTGGAGCTACAGGAATTAAGTACGGCTTATCGTTCATGATTTGACTGGCAGTGATATGTTGTTAGCAAGCTTATCACGAGCTCTTAGCAATAACAGAATGGATTATCTTAATCACAATGTTAAACACTTGTTTAAAATATGTGTTGAAATTAAACAATCTCAGGTCCACACTAATAACACTGGTCTTACCAGAATAACTATAACTTCATCTGTAGATTTTATGTCATGGAGATAGACATGATTTACCAAGCTAACACCCTACACGTAAAGGAAGTGCGAGATGGTATAGCTGAGCTTTGCTTTAGCTCTCCAAACTCGGTAAATAAACTGGACCTCGCAACATTGCAGTCGCTAGATACAGCACTGGATACCATACTTCAAACAGACAATATTAATGGTTTGCTGCTTACAACCGACAAAGAATCTTTCATTGTCGGCGCTGATATTACCGAGTTTCTTGACCATTTTTCCAAGCCCGATCACGAGCTAGACCAGTGGTTGCAGTTTGCTAACCAAACATTCACAAAACTGGAAGATCTGCCTTTTCCAACAATTTCAGTTATAAGGGGACATGCTCTCGGGGGAGGATGTGAGTGTGTACTCGCTACTGATTTTAGAATAGGAGATCAAACCACCAGCATTGGTTTACCAGAAACTAAGTTAGGTATTATGCCCGGCTTTGGTGGCTGCGTGCGTTTACCTCGTGTTATCGGTGCAGACAGTGCTATGGAGATTATTACTCAAGGCAAAGCTTGCAGAGCAAATGAAGCACTTAAAATTGGACTACTGGATGCTATCGTCGACAGTGATGTTCTATACCAATCGGCACTCACGACCTTATCTCAAGCCATTACTGAAAGAGTAGATTGGAAATCACGCCGCACACTAAAAAAATCACCGCTAACACTTAGTCGACTAGAAGCTATGATGAGTTTCACCATGGCTAAGGGATTGGTCGCGCAAAAAGCAGGTCCCCACTATCCAGCGCCAATGACAGCAGTAAAAACGATTGAAGCAGGTGCTCACCTTGCCCGCGATGAAGCTCTAGATATAGAGAGAAAGCATTTCGTTAAGCTTGCAAAATCATCTGAAGCAAGCGCCTTAGTTGGGTTGTTTTTAAATGATCAGTACATAAAGAGCATAGCGAAAAAGGCAGCGAAATCGGCACAGAAAGAAACACAACATGCCGCTGTTCTTGGGGCTGGAATAATGGGTGGCGGTATCGCCTACCAATCAGCGCTAAAAGGCGTTCCTGTATTAATGAAAGATATTGCTCAGTCATCTCTTGATTTAGGTATGACAGAAGCATCAAAGCTACTTAACAAACGCTTAGAACGTGGGCGTATTGATGGCTTCAAAATGGCAGGTATTCTTGCTTCCATTACCCCTAGCCTACATTACGCAGGGATTGAAAACATCGATGTCATCGTCGAGGCGGTGGTAGAGAATCCTAAAATAAAATCAGCAGTATTGAGTGAAGTTGAGCAACACGTCGCTATCGATACAGTGATCACTTCAAATACCTCCACTATACCAATTAATTTATTAGCCAAATCACTTAAGCGTCCTGAAAATTTCTGTGGTATGCACTTTTTTAATCCCGTTCACAGAATGCCTTTGGTTGAAATTATTCGCGGTCAGCATACTTCGGATGAAACCATCAATCGAGTTGTCGCTTATGCTGCAAAAATGGGTAAGTCTCCCATTGTCGTCAATGACTGCCCAGGATTTTTCGTAAACCGAGTGCTGTTCCCTTACTTCGGTGCTTTTAGCTTGTTATTACGCGACGGCGCCGACTTTACTTCTGTAGATAAAGTGATGGAGCGTCAGTTTGGATGGCCAATGGGACCAGCCTACCTACTCGATGTTGTGGGCATTGATACCGCTCACCATGCCCAAGCGGTCATGTCACAAGGCTTCCCTGACCGAATGGGTAAGCAAGGACGTGATGTTATCGATGCGCTATTTGAAGCCAATAAATTTGGGCAGAAAAATGGGCATGGTTTCTACAGTTATACCTTGGATAGAAAAGGGAAACCTAAGAAAAGTTTTGATGACAAGATCCTCCCATTACTCGCCGATGTATGTACCGATAAACAAGCGTTCGATGATTCGACCATTATCGCGCGAATGATGATCCCAATGATCAATGAAGTCGTGCTATGTCTTGAACAAAATATTATCGCTTCACCACAAGAAGCAGATATGGCACTGGTTTATGGTCTTGGCTTCCCTCCATTTAGAGGCGGTGTATTCCGTTATCTAGACAGCATTGGTATCGATACATTCGTTGATCAAGCAAAACAGTTTGCCGAACTCGGCGCAATGTACCAAGTACCACAACTGCTGAAAGATATGGCAGCCAAAGGTGAAAGCTTTTACGGCAACCAACAGCAAGGTTCAATTTAATGGGGGAATCGAAAATGGCTACAGATATAAAAAAAGTCGTAATTGTGGATTGCCTTCGTACCCCTATGGGGCGCTCTAAAGGTGGGGCATATCGTCATGTTCGAGCAGAAGATTTATCCGCTCATTTGATGAAAGGGATATTAGCGCGCAACCCGCAAGTCAATCCCTCGGAAATTGAAGATATCTACTGGGGTTGCGTGCAGCAAACACTTGAACAAGGTTTTAATGTGGCACGCAATGCTGCACTACTAGCAGGCTTACCAATTGAAATTGGCGCTGTAACCGTTAATCGTCTTTGTGGCTCATCAATGCAAGCATTGCATGATGGTACACGTGCAATCATGACTGGTGACGCTGAGATCTGTCTTATTGGTGGTGTTGAGCATATGGGGCACGTACCAATGAATCATGGTGTCGATTTTCATCCTGGTATGTCTAAAAACGTAGCTAAAGCTGCCGGAATGATGGGGCTTACTGCTGAAATGCTAGGAAAAATGCATGGTATAAGTCGTGAGCAACAAGATGAGTTTGCTGCTCGTTCGCATGCACGAGCTCATGCCGCAACGATTGAAGGACGCTTTAAAAATGAGATCCTACCGACTGAAGGTCATGCATCTGACGGCACATTGATGACATTAGACTTTGATGAAGTCATTCGCCCAGAAACAACAGTTGATGGATTATCCCAACTTCGACCTGTTTTTGATCCGGTTAATGGCACCGTTACGGCTGGTACATCTTCCGCCCTGTCTGATGGCGCTTCAGCGATGTTAATCATGAGTGAAGACAAAGCCAAAGAGTTGGGTTTACCAATTCGAGCTTATATCAAAGGTATGGCAATCGCGGGATGCGATCCTTCTATCATGGGTTATGGTCCTGTACCTGCAACACAAAAAGCACTAAAACGCGCTGGCTTAACAGTTGAAGATATGGATGTGGTTGAGCTCAATGAAGCTTTTTCCGCTCAATCATTACCCGTGGCAAAGGATCTTGGCTTGCTGGAAGTGATGGATGAAAAGGTCAATCTTAACGGTGGTGCTATCGCATTAGGTCATCCATTGGGCTGCTCTGGCACACGTATTTCAACCACACTGATCAATCTAATGGAAGCCAAAGACGCTAAATACGGTTTGGCAACCATGTGTATTGGCTTAGGACAAGGCATCGCCACTGTATTTGAACGTCCTTAATTCTAAATGGGTCACTTAAAAGCGCCAGTCTTGAGCTGGCGCTTTTATTATTAAGAACGTAGCCAGTCATTATATAACTGCTCGCTAGAGCCAAGATATTCAACCATCCATTCAATCATTTTATGATTTTCATCTTTTCGCCAAACCAAACAACAATGACTAAGCGGCTTTTCCTCTGGCAATATTTTCTCCACCAGCAAACCTTCATCAATTAATGATTGAGCAATATGCCGAGGCATGTATCCCACACCAATGCTGTTTTTCAAGCATTCAATCGCGCTGTACCAATTGGGTAATAATAATTGGCGTTGTTTAGGGTAATGTACGTTATGTCTCTTAGGCAGTACATTTGAGGTGTCATCTAGGCAAATGGCGGGGAACTGGCTGACAAATTCTTCAGTCAATACCTGCTCTCGCACACATGGATGGCTAGGAGACATAACAAACGCCCAGTCAAGAACGCCCATCTCTTTAATTTCAAAATCTCCACCAACTGGAATTGCTGCCGTCGCGCCAATAACAATATCAGCTCGCCCTTGTGAAATTGCTTCCCAAGAGCCATTAAAAACTTCCATGTTGATCTGTAACTCAGCGTGCTCAAACGTGGAATAGAAAGCCTCAATCGTTGGCTTCATTTTGTCCAATCTGACGACATTATCTAATGTCAGCTTCAAGGTTTTCTGCCAGCCATGTGCTGCGCGGCGAGTTTGGCTCTTCACCTCTTCCATGTGGCGTAACATGGCTCGCGCCTCTACCAGAAAGACTTCCCCCGCAGGGGTAAGCTCTACCTTTCTTGGCAAACGTTTAAATAACTCTACCCCTAGATCTTGCTCAATTTGACGAACACTGTAGCTAATCGCAGATGGTACTTTATGTAATATCTCTGCAGCGGCGGTAAAACTGCCTAAACGAGCAACAGTATCGATCATCTTTAGTGAAGTTCGAGAAAACACACTCATAATCTGCCTTCAAATTTTTTGATTCATAACCACAAATATTAACGTTTTATTTTATAGAACACCAAAAATAGAATGCAAACCTCCATATAGCCAAATTTTTGGCAAATAAATACATGTGAATTTTTTTGAACGGTAATCTTATGCAAGTATCCAAATTACAGCTGTTCTATTTATCAGCACTTTCAATGCTAGGCTTTATTGCCACTGATATGTACCTTCCTGCATTTAAGATGATGGAAGTCGATTTTGCCACTGGTCCTGAGCAAATTGCGCTCTCTCTGACCGTATTTTTGGTCGGTATGGCAAGTGGTCAATTATTGTGGGGGTTAGCGTCTGACAAATTCGGACACCGGAATACACTGGCTCTTGGTTTAGCTCTGTTCACCGTTTCTTCACTCGGTTTAGCCTTTAGCGACCAAGTATGGCAACTACTAACACTGCGATTCATCCAAGCGATTGGTGTATGTGCGCCAGCGGTAATTTGGCAGGCGATGGTAATCAAACGCTATAGCAGTTCGAGCCAACAGATTTTCGCGACAATTATGCCACTTGTCGCCCTATCTCCAGCCCTAGCACCTCAACTAGGAGTGTTACTGGCGGATAGTTTTGGTTGGCATAGTATTTTTTACGCATTAACCATTATGGGTGTACTACTTATCATGGTAACAATGAGCCAACAGCAAGATATTATTGAAGAAAAACAAACGTCCATTACAAATGACATTCGCGCCTTGATTGGCTCAAAGACTTACCTTGGCAATGTAATGATGTTCGCCACCGCATCTGCTGCATTCTTTGCTTATCTAACGGGTATGCCTGAGATCATGGCGCAACTCGGTTATGATGCCAAAGACATTGGCTTAAGCTTCATCCCCCAGACCATTGCGTTTATGGTTGGTGGTTGGTTAGGTAAAACCATGGTTGCGAAATATGGTGACGAAAAAGTTCTTCGTCAGTTGGTCGGGCTATTCAGCGTCGCGTCACTATTAATCTTCGTAGCATCACAATGGCAACTCACTTCAATTTGGCCAATCTTAGCGCCGTTTTGTTTAATTGCAGTAGCTAATGGTGCGATGTATCCAATCGTCGTAAATCGAGCTCTTGCAAGCGCACAACAGAGCCCTGCAACCGCAGCCGGTTTGCAAAACAGCTTACAAATCAGTGTAAGTAGCCTAGCAAGTGCTTTGGTTGCGGCGCTAGCAAGCCAAGCCCTCCACGCAACTGGTATCGCAATTATTATCTGTATGGCTGGTATGTGGATTGGTTATGTTGTCTCAAATAGGGATTTATCAAATCACTTCACCACACCTGACAACGCTCGCGTCATTAGCGACAAATAGTAAAAGAGCCGCATAATGAAGTGACCCCGTAAAGTTGGACATTTCTGTTAAGCGGCTTTCAAGGCCTGAGTTCGATATTCTATCGGAGTCAGGCCTTTTAGTTTCACTTTTATACGTTTGGTATTGTAGTACTCGATGTATTCTTTAATTTGCTCTATCAAATCATCTGCATCTTCAAAGCTTTGGTTGTGATACATCTCTGTTTTGAGTAAAGCAAAAAAGTTTTCAGCAACAGCATTATCCAAGCAGTTACCTTTTCTCGACATGCTTTGCGTTAACCCACTCTCCGCTACCTTTTTCTGGTACTGTCGATGGCGATATTGCCAACCTTGATCGCTATGTATAATTGGCTTTGAGTTGGGTTCAAGCGTTGATATAGCTTCCGTCAGCATATCCGTGACAAGCGGCAAGCAGGCATTTTTGGCCACTCTATAAGCAACCACTTCCTGAGTAAACAAGTCGACAACGGGAGACAAGAATACTTTCTGCTCTTTGACTTTGAACTCCGTGACATCAGTTACCCACTTTTCATCGGGCTGAGTCGCACTAAAATCTCTTTCAAGCACGTTGGGAGCAGCTTTTCCAGACTCTCCTCGATATGAACGATACTTTTTAATCCTGACCGTCGATTTAAGGTTGAGCTGTGCCATAAGCCTTTGAACCGTTTTGTGATTAAGCACGAACCCCTGATTTTTTAGTTCCAAGTGAATACGGCGATAGCCGTATCGACCCTTATGTTCATGATAAATTGACTCTATCAACCGCAGCTCACGTTCGTAGCTATTTGGGCGCTTGTTCGTTTGAGCTTGATAATAAAATACACTTTTTGCCAGCTGTAGAGTGTGCAGTAAGTGCTTCAACGGGTACTTGCCTTTAAGAGTTAGAGCTATGACCGCTTTTTCTTTGTTCGACGGTTTTTTTCCTGCTCCAACTCTTCCAACTTTTTTAGAACGGCATTCTCGGTTCGTAAGTAGACCAACTCCTCTTTTAGCTCCTCAAGTGTCATTTCATTATCAGGTTTAGTGGTACGTTGAGGTTGCAGTTTCATTGAGGGTCTTCCTTTCTGGCGCATTTTGAGCCCCTTGATACCGAGCTCATTAAATCGATTGAGCCAGACAGAGAGTATCCCAGGGGATGAGAGGTTTAATACTGCGCTAGTGTGCGTGAGAGACCATTCATTCGTCCACATTAAATTAAATGCTTTTCGTTTTGTTTGAGCAGTAGCAGCATGCTTAGTTGGTAAAAATGAATCAGTACCATGGATGGCAAAGACTTGAGCCCAATACCGTATCTGTCTTGAAGAAATTGAATATTGTTTTGCTAAGTAGAGAGATGACGTGCCATCTAAGTATTGCTTAGCAATGATACATTTTAGCTCTCGGCTATATTTGGACATAAAAAGACCCCCAATAATTGGTGTCTAACTATTGGGGGTCAGTTCATAAGCAGGCTTTTCATTAAATTTTACGCAGAGTGAACTAGTTAGTTAAATCATCAAAAAATTTCTTCACGCCATTGAAGAAACCTTCAGATTTTGGCTTGTGCTTAGTTGCAGCGTCGCCACCACATGTTTCTTCAAACTCTTTAAGCAGTTCTTTTTGACGTGAACTCAGATTCACCGGTGTTTCAACGACTAGTTTAACCACTAGATCACCAATGCCGCCGCCCCGAACACCTTTAACACCTTTACCACGCATGCGGAACATACGACCGGTTTGTGTTTCTGATGGTACTTTTAGGTTTACACGACCATCAAGTGTTGGAACTTCAACTTCGCCACCTAATGCCGCCATTGCAAAGCTCACTGGTACTTCACAGTACAAGTTGTTGCCCTCACGTTCAAAGATATGGTGTTCTCTTACGTGCACTTGAACGTATAGGTCACCTGCTGGAGCACCCATTTCGCCAGCTTCACCCTCGCCAGATAGACGAATGCGATCACCAGTATCAACACCTGCAGGGATCTTAACATTGAGTGTTTTGGTTTTCTGTTTGCGACCTTGACCATGACATTCATTACATGGATCTTTGATGATTTTGCCTTTACCGTGACAGGTAGGACAAGTCTGTTGAACTGCAAAGAAGCCTTGGCGCATTTGAACTTGACCATGACCATGACAAGTTCCACATGTATCAGCCGAAGAGCCTTTCTTAGCGCCACTGCCGCTACAAGTATCACAATGTACTAAGGTTGGTATTTCAATTTCTTTTGATACACCACGTACTGCTTCTTCTAGCGTTAACTCCATGTTGTAACGTAGATCGGCTCCTCGTTGTGCACGTTGACCACCGCCACCACGACGACCACCACCGAAGATGTCACCAAATACGTCACCAAAGATATCACCGAAATCAGCACCGCCGCCGCCATAACCGCCGCCGCCACCTTGTTCAAATGCCGCATGACCGTATTGATCGTATGCCGCTTTCTTCTGAGGATTTGTAAGAACTTCGTATGCTTCTTTGACTTCTTTAAATTTGTCCGATGCTGTCTCATCCCCCTGATTACGATCAGGGTGAAACTTCATCGCTAAGCGCTTATACGCCTTTTTAATATCGCGTTCAGATGCATCACGGCTAACGCCTAATACTTCGTAAAAATCACGTTTTGACATGCTTTCGTCACCAATTTATTACTGCAAACGAGCCTGTATTTCAGAGCACCGCTTGGTGTTTTTATATCTTTCTAGCTAAGATCTTTATTTCAAAGTACTTAGCTAGAAAGACAGCTTTTTTTTACAAACATACGGGCGTTAGAGTTGCCTCCGACGCCCGTAATAGAATTCTTACAGAAAGATTTTCCTAAGATAGGTAGCGTTAGTTCTAGAAGAAAGTACGCACTTCCAACAATGAATTAACGCTATCCTAGCGACGAAAAATTACTTTTTGTCGTCTTTCACTTCTTCGAATTCAGCATCAACAACGTCTTCATCTTTCGATTGAGACTCAGCATCATCACCTTGTGGTTGTGCTTGTTGTTGCGCGATTTCCATCAGCTTTTGAGCAGCAGCCATTAACGCTTGAACTTTCGCATCGATCGCTTCTTTGTCATCACCTTTACGAGCTTCTTCAAGCTCAGTGATAGCAGCTTCAATCTTCTCTTTCTCATCAGCAGGAAGAGCTTCACCAGCTTCTTCAATTTGCTTACGAGTACCGTGAATCATTTGGTCTGCTTGGTTACGTGCAGATGCTAGCTCTTCGAACTTTTTGTCCGCTTCTTTGTTAGCTTCTGCTTCTTGAACCATTTTCTCGATGTCTTCGTCGCTTAGGCCGCTTGAAGCTTGAATCGTGATTTTCTGCTCTTTACCAGTCTGCTTGTCTTTCGCAGATACGTGCAGGATACCATCCGCATCTAGGTCGAAAGTTACTTCAATTTGTGGCATGCCACGTGCAGCTGCTTGGATGCCTTCTAGGTTAAATTGACCTAGAGACTTATTGTATGATGCTTGCTTACGCTCACCTTGTAGAACATGGATAGTTACCGCGTTCTGGTTGTCTTCTGCAGTAGAGAAAACTTGGTTCGCTTTTGTTGGAATAGTCGTGTTCTTCTCAACAAGCTTAGTCATTACGCCGCCCATAGTCTCGATACCTAGAGACAGAGGTGTAACGTCTAGTAGTAGTACGTCTTTCACTTCACCCGCAAGTACACCAC
>NZ_JAKJTB010000002.1:0-14940 GCF_050337565.1 Vibrio kasasachensis
ATGCCCAAATTTTTCAAATTCACGCGCCCAGTAGTGAGCGCCCGAACAAGCTTCCATAGCAATAGTGCAGGGTTTTAGGTTCGCGATATGGCTAAGCAACTTACTTCGTTGAAGTTTTTTACGGCTGATGTTTTTTCCTTTATGATCGATTTCAACAAGAAAGAAAATATTTTTTGCTAAATCGATGCCGATGATTTTATGCTGAGTCATGGTCTTCTCCTTTTGCTTCGGGACCTGAACACTCCAAGCATGGCTCATGGTCATGTGAAGTGGTAGGGGGAGACCATCTCATCACCTTAATTTGGCGTTAGTTTGCAAAAGTAGAAAAGCGTTTATCTTCAAAGAGCTTTGCCCGGTTTCTGTGCTTTGCTCCTGTTCGTTTTCCAATTTCACGATCTTTCCGGTGGCACTATATGGGAAGCGTTAGTGGTGGGGCAGTCACTTACTGTTTCTAACTTTTTCGTGTCGTTCTTTGGCGCGGCTTCTCTTTCTTGGTGGCTAAATTACTCAACAAATGGTTTGGTCTCTCTTGGTTGTCAGGTTAGTCGAACAAATCCTTTGCCAGTTAGAGTGCTTCAAATCGTGGTGGTTTGGCGCATGTCGCTTCTTAGCCAAGTGCGTTTTGTTGGTTGGGCTTGAGTTCTGTAGTTTTCAGTTTTACATCTGTGTTCAAAGCCAGTAGTTTTGTAACCAATTCAGCATCTTGGCGCTAAACTTTGGCCGTATCATGTAGGCAAACTAACAAAGCGTTTAAGGCAGATTCGCAACGCTCGGCATTTTCAGTTTAAGTCGAATTTTGTGTTTACGGTGCAATGGTTTAGGTTAGGTGGTGGCGTCGCTCACTACTTAACGCAGCGTTAGTTTTTACTAGCTCTGTGAACGTGAAAAATGTAAAATCCCCCATTATATCAATAGTTAATGGTGCTATCTCATGAAAATAAAATTGGCTGAAGAAGTTAAGCACTTAACTTTAGAGGAACTTGAAGAGCTATACGAAAGGTACATTTCGGGTGAGAAAAACCAAGAGCTCATGGAAGAATATGGGATAGATGCTCATCCTAATAAACTAGTGTCATTATTTCCACCTGTCATACATGAATCACTTGAATGTGCATATTGTGCTTTGCCTCTATTTTATAAACGAAAAAGCAAGTCGGGCAGCTCATACTCTATGGAATACTTTTGTATAGAGTGCAGTCACAAGGAAGGTCATCATTACAACAGACCACTTGTTTGTACTTGTTTACCGTGTTCTGAGAAAAGAGCTGAAGCCGTTAGAGTAAAACTAGCCGCAGATCTTGAGAAAATTTCTCAAGAGTATGACCTTGATAAAAAGGCTATGTTTAGTTATTCAAAGTTATCGTTTAGTCATAAGTGCTATTTGCTATCCCTGTTTTTAATGCAATCAGAGTCAGAGCTTAATCATATTAAGTCGTTGAACAATTCTGGCAGTGCCGTGGATTTATCTCCTACATCTAATTTCGACAATGAAATTATTTTAAAGTTACATCGTGATGGTGTGATTGTTGTGGATCCAAGCTCTCCTGTTTCGGCATTTGATTCCTCAGATGACTTTAAATCATTCTATTATCGAGATGTACTTTGGGTTGTTAATGTTTCACTAGATGGTTCTAATAGGTTAAGCCTCGAAGAATTATTCAAGTTAGTTTATGTTGAGTTACGCGATGGTATACAGATTGAGTGGGAAGACGATCTCAAGGAGCTAGTATTTAGGCTCGCTGAAGAAGAAGTTGTTACATATTTAGATGCTTGCCTAGAACAACTTCAATTACCTGAGGCTCCAAAGAAAACAAATGAAGTTATAAAAGAAATCCTCAATGAGTTTTCTGTATCAGAAATATACTATTTTATAAAGAAAGCCACAGAAAACGCTCACTTATTTTATGCAAAGGGTAAGGCGGAGAGTCGAAAACATGCGGTAAATACAATCCCAAGTAAGATCTTATATTTGGCGACAAGAGCTAGCAATGAAGGGTGGGACGTTTATAAATATAATCGTACTTATAGTACTGAACGGTCTCAGTTAAACATTGCGTTATTTGATTTGGTCATTGGTGGTGGTGACGATATTGCATTCTATAAATCTCCAGAAGTTCTTTGGAATAATGAGTTATATAAGATATTTGATAGTTCTAAATCAACAAAAGAAAGTAGCAAAGAGACTAGTTGTGTAATTTGTGGTTCAGCAGATATCACAATTAAAACGGACAAAAACTCTTTAACGCTTCTATGTACCGAATGTGGGGAACAGCAACAGTTTTACGCATCAAAAAACTAACAAAGCGTTTAAGGCAGATTCCCAACGCCTGGCACTTTTCATTCCATCGTTGGGTCTTGTGTTTAAGGTGGTATGGTTAGGTTCTGTGGTGGCGTTGCTCACTACTTAACGCGGCGTTATACCCCTACAGGAGGATTAACACTTGGGTAATGAAAATGAATGGTTGATCTTCGAAGAAGACCATCAGCCTTTGAGAGACGAATTAATCGAAAGTGTTTCAATAATAGTTCAGTTCAACTTGCCTCAAGATTATGTTGAGTGTGTTAAGTATTACCATGGCGGGCAACCTAGAAATGGAAGTTTGTCTATTGACGTCAAAGGTTCATCTTGGGGTATTGGGTTTGGTGAATTATTAACTCTTGACCCATTAGAAAGTCGTACAAACGTTATTTCATCACTTTCAACCTTGCGGGAAGTACACGGTATATCAAAGGACTATCTGCCAATCGTTCTCGGTGCGGGAGGTGACTATCTTTGCCTAGACTACTCGGATAGTAATACCAATCCAGCGGTGGTGTTTTGGTTTCACGAACTCGAAGGTGAGGAGGCAATATTTCCTGTGGCAGACTCATTCACACAAGTACTGTCTATGTTAAAACCATACGATGAATAGGGTATAACAAAGCGCTGACGGATCCCCTCATAATTCCCCCAGTCCGGCGTTGTGCGTGAGCCGTTGATATTCAAGTATTGCCCATTGATATTGGGACTCATGAATTTGATACCGTCGATGGCTCCGAACTTCCCGCCCTAAGCGAGGTATTGAAAGCACTCTGCGATGTTTTATGGTGTTGGCTTGAAAGTCAAAATGCCACTTCGCTTGCACGGCAGCTAAGCCATTCCACCACATCAAAACTTCTGCTAACAACGCGATGAGTAGCAGTATATCTAAACGCTTAGTACAACGGCTTCGGTTATGTCGAAGTGCAATGCCATAAGCTGTGCTTTTCAAGTCGCGAAACGACTCTTCTATCTGCATGCGCTTTGCATATAAATTGGTGATTTGCACTTCATTTAAAATATGGCGAGGCACATTGGTCGCGAGTAACCATGGTTCTTTGGCACTACGTTGATAAAGGTGGGTGGCGGAGTGCTTTAGGCTAGTTCGACTGTGGCGCTTGGCTTTTCTTCCTTTCTCTAACGCCTTATAGACATAGGCTTCACAAGATATAGGTGACTTTTTTGCTAACAGGCATTTTCCTAGATATTTGGGTTTGTGGTTAGCATTTGGGTAGAATGTTTTGTTTGATACCCAGCTTTCATGAGGCTGTTTTAAAGAGACTTCTCCTCGAACTCTACCGAGCCAAAACCAGCTTTTCTCTTGGACTTGCCTAAACCAAGTATTTCTAAATCCTGCATCTGATACGATGATCGGGCAGGTGTTTTTTGGCAGAATTTTCTGCAATTGGTCGAGAAATGTTTGATGGCTTTTGGGTGAGTTATAGTGTTTATATTCGAAGACTTGTTCGTAAATCGTGACTGCTCGCCCATCGAGTGCAACGGATGCCCTAAGCGTCATATAACGGAGTTGCTCACGAACATCAGACCAATCAACAAGGACGATGGGGCATGGATTAGCCCGTGTAATTAAGTGCGCGTGCCACTTATAAATGATGTCTTTTTCGCGGTGTAATTGTTGGTTTCCGAGGAGTCTGTCGACGCGTTTAATTGCGTGTTTGACGGTGGTTTTCGTTTCAAGTTTTCTGCCAAGTTTGGTTAAGGTTAAATCAGAACCATTGAGAACGCTTTTAGTGGCAAGTATAAGAGATCTAAGTCGTTTTTTGTGAATATTAGGGCATTGGTCTTCAAGAGTTTGCTGTAGAATTTGAATATCGCGCATCGTTAGGTATCCCTATTAAATCCATTTGATAAGGTGTGTTTTTGGCGAAATTCATTAGATCAGAATGAGCGATGCGCGTCTACTCATTGTTTTTGTTGGAAATTATGAGGGGATTCCCGAGATTGCGGCGTAATACTACTTTTATTGTTATCAATATGTAGCATGAACTACTAAAAATTAGAGATGAATAATAAATTAGACGTAATATTGAGTTATTAGGTTGTAGATTATTACTTTGCCCTCATATAATGCGAGCCTTTCAGTACATCTTGATTATCATATAATAAATTACAGAACGCTATCAGGCAATGAACTGCAAGTCGGTCTTTAATCTATACCACTATAAGTTCGAATTATGCTTTCGCGGGAAATATTCATTGAAGTTTTGACCAAAAATCAAGTCTATTTGAAGGTGGTTTACACTAATTATTTACAACGAACAATTATATAAATTCATCTAACCTTGTTAATACATCTAACACTAATGTAGTATTTCCCAAATCTCATTTCAACCTCAATTGGATAGGTATATGAAGCTTGTCAGAAGCATATTACAATTTATTGGATTT
The DNA here is from genome assembly GCF_050337565.1 of Vibrio kasasachensis. Classification (NCBI taxonomy): domain Bacteria; kingdom Pseudomonadati; phylum Pseudomonadota; class Gammaproteobacteria; order Vibrionales; family Vibrionaceae; genus Vibrio; species Vibrio kasasachensis. The sequence goes on from NZ_JAKJTB010000002.1 coordinate 4,709, forward strand.
AAACAAATCCAATCTCAATTACTACTACTTATATCGGTACTGTTTCTTTCAGGCTTTATCGCCATGGTAATTATTTACAGTGGTATGCACGCAGATGCAGTTACAATAAATGTAGCTGGCAAACAACGCATGCTTTCTCAACGGGTTGCAAAAGAAGCGTTGCTCGTACAAGCAGGGCTAGGTGAGGCTAAAGATACACAAAAAACTATTGAACAATTTGAAGTTGCAATGCAATGGCTGATTACTGGAGATAAAAGTAAAGGTATTTCTGCACCATCGACAATAGAAATCAAATCGCAACTGGAAAAAGTGAACCAACTATGGCGCGTTTACCAAAAGGATATTCTCTTATTACAATCAAATGAATCGACCTCAATCGCGGATAAACTGGATGTCAAAAAACGTGTATTTGAAAATTCTCCGAACATTCTTAAAGAAATGAATAGAGCGGTTCAAATGATGGAAACCCAAAGCAACGCAGATGTAAAACATAATATGCATCTATCGTTAGCTCTTATTTCTCTATTATTATTACTATCAGGTTGCTTTTATTTATATGTTAGAAACTTCCTCATGAAGCCATTGTTACCGTTAAGAGATGCGCTAAAGACACTATCGAAAGGAGACTTAACCGTATATTTACCTGAAGAGAATACTCAGGATGAAATAGGCATGCTCTATAACGATTATAATGATGTGTTAAAAGATATCTCGTCTATATTGAGCAATGTTGTAAAAACAAGTGAACAGCTTGGCACTTCAAGTCTACAGCTTAAAACAGCAGCATCATCCAGTGCTGATGGAATGGATAAGCAATATCAAGAAATTGAAATGATTTCTACCGCTATGAACGAAATCAGCGCGACAATACTAGAAGTAGCAAGCAGCAGTGCACATGCTTCAGAATATACAGATAATGCGCAATTAGAAGCGACCAGCGGTAGAGCGATGGTTACACAAGCCACACAAACTATCGATGAACTCAATCAAGACGTTCAGTCTGTTGGTGATACTATTAAAGTATTAAATGAAAACAGCCTAAATATTAGCAAAGTGCTTGATGTCATCAACGAAATAGCAGCACAAACCAATTTACTTGCACTAAATGCAGCAATAGAAGCAGCACGAGCGGGTGAGTCTGGTCGAGGATTCGCTGTTGTTGCAGACGAAGTTAGAGGCTTGGCGGCTAGAACAGCTAATTCTACCCATGAAATACAACAAATGGTGGAGAAACTTCAAAACCAAGCAAAAGAATCTGTCGCTGCGATAAATACCAGCCAAGAAAAAGCGGCAATGGGCGTAGTAAAAATGCATCAAGCTGATACTGCTTTAGAGCGTATTGTTGATGCTGTCATGGCGATCAACGAAATGAATACACATATCGCGAGTGCAACCAAAGAAGAAAGCGAAGTGGCGAACGATATGAATAGAAGAATTGTTCATGTTGCTGAGACTTCAAACAAAACGCGAACAAATGCAGCCAACAATCGTGAACTGGCTGGGCATTTATCTCAGATAGGTGATACTTTGAGGCGTGAGACCGTACGATTTACCTTGTAGGTTTTGTAATCTTCCCTTCGGTCGATTCATGAGGCAGTAGTCTCACCTCTAAAGAAGTAGCCAAATTTACCGTACCACTGCGCCTTGATAAAACGATCAAGGCGTAGCCTAACCAAACATGCCTGAATAAATTACTAGATAAAAAAGGGCTGAATCCTGTTCAGCACCCGAGGACTTATGCCAGCGGCGCGACACTCAATCCATATTTTAATCTGCCTAATTTAACCCGCACGAAGAGCTAAAATTTTCTCTATATCATTCGTTTCTCGATAAAGAGTTAACGCTTCATCCTTCGATTCAATAGCAACAATCGACATTCTATCTGCGAGTTCATTACCTTCAATGCCGACGTGACCATTAACATGGAAAATATCGATCTTACCCGCTATCTCTTGATACAAAGCGTACATAGGTTTAATTATGTCTAAGTTTTTTATTTCACCACTCGCTTTTGTCCAGCCTTTCTTCGACCATCCTTCAGCCCATTGAGTGATACACTGTATTGCATAGGTAGAATCACAAAAAATAGCAACTGAATAACCTTTAGCAATTTTCTCTTTTGCCAATATAAAAGCTTGGTTCAAGCCATTTAATTCAGCGGTATTATTTGTACCAACTGCTTGATAGATGCCATACCATAATTCACTTATTCTATTGTTTTTATATACCGCTAGACCTGCACCAGCTTCACCTGGGTTCGGTACACTTGCGCCATCCGTGAAAATTTTAATATCAAATAACATATCCGTTATTTGCTCTTGAGAAAGAGGTATCTTTTTTGACTTGCTTGGTTTCTTAGCCGCTGTAACTACCGATGATTGATTACTAGTTTTCTTCCCAAAAGCTAATTCAGCCTCAGGTAATGACGGAAAAGATTTATACTTCGCTCCGGCAAACTTATCGACTTGAGCTTTACATTGAGCCCACGTTGTAAAAATTCCAGTTTCACGACCATTCCACACTACGTAGTATTTTTGAGCCAATCTACTCCCCTTACTAAAAATTTATGACTACACATTGTACTTCAATACAAAGCAAATATTTCAACAGTAACCTTCCTGAACTCGGGATATCATCTACAAAAAATTCGCTTCATTAATCGGTATCGTACCAATTATGCGAGAGTGACAGCTTTGAAGGCAAGAAATGATCAAAAGTGGGCGGATGCAAGTGCGGACTATTTTACATATGGAAATAATAATGCAAATCTGTTTTTGAAAGACATGTCAAAGACTTTTAGCCGCAGGAAAAACGAAAAAGTAGCGTTCATTGCCTGCGTCAGAAAGACAAGATTACAATAGCTTGAAGGAGCACCGCACCAACATAGGTACAATGACCTGTACGAGGAGCTAGCCTCCAAAATCGTGAGCCAACCAAAAAACGCATCACCTCGATGCCTTGCTACATGCAATGTTCAATACTCATTTACGCCAGCGACAAGGCAATGCTGAATCAACTCTATCTTTTAAGTGATGCTGTCATACGTCTATAAGTGTGCTTCTTTCCTTTAATCGCAATCGAATAGCTCAGGATATTTTCTGGTGAGGCAACGCCTGTCACCATGCCAGAATCGCCTAAATGATGTAGATTAGTTCCACACATTTTTGCATTGATCGCGATGGTTTTAATCGTATCCGTATCGGCACCTTCTTGAGAGGTCCCTACAGCAGTTAAGGTCATAACACCCAAACTATGACAGTAATCAACTAATTCCGATACAATATCTACTGAAAAACCTGGCACCGAGCCTGGAGCTGGAAGCATGACGATATCGACCCCCGCATCCACTAAGTCCTTAACAAATGTTTTTGGTAACATCTCATGGACTCTCATGCTGGGAATGCCTGCTTTGTTCATTCGTCCGGAAACGATTACCACCTGTTGTTTTAATCCCTCTGGAATCTGATTGATTGCTTCAGCTATCTCTTCGTTGGTCACTCCTTGCTCAGGGTCACCCACGACATTAATAAGATCAACACCATCATCTACAAGCTTGGATAAGTTAGCCTCTGACAACAGTATCCCTTCCGGCGGCCAAAAACCTTCCTTCTTCGATCGATCTTTAACATAAAGATCTACGCCGACCATTCGCCCAGTCAGTTCTTTAATCTGTGATATAGTATTTCCTTCGTTTTGGTGCGGCATCCCTTGCACCATAGGTTCAAAAGCGTAATAGTCATTCAAAAGCAATACATCGGCACCAAACCCTGCCGCTAGTTCCACATTGCTGACATTCCCTAACAGAGCAGGACTTGTAGCAAATATTTCGCAGAAAAGACCTCTTCCCTCCCCCATAAGTAAAGATTGAATTTTATTTTTTTTAGTCATGCTGATTAAATCAGACTTCCTAATATCTAATATTCTTTTTGCCAAAATTAATATCCTTTAACGTCTTTAATTTTTCACGAATATCGCAACCACATTCAGATCGAGCATCTATCGCTGCATTAAGGAGTAACTAGCGCTTTCCATACTTGAGCGAAGCGAAATTGGCAAGCGTTTGGTATTTGTCTTAACTTATTGTGATTTTTTAGCACAATTTATTGATTTTATTGTTAAGGACAGAGGTATTAACCTCGTTTTTCGAACCATCTCACAACCAGAAACTCACTTACCACCAGATGCGCCACGGTGCGAATTTGAAAGCTCATGCCTTCAACACGAAACCACTTTTTACCCGAACAAGTCGAACAATGAAGTGAGTTCAACATCTAATTGATGCAGTGTGAGAGCACGTTGTTGACATAAAAAACTGGAATTTAAGCCCGATAGCGGCAATTAGAGAACGTCTAGTGACCCTGCGAATAAACGCTGGCTACAGAGAGCCGCATTAAGAGACCCTCTATATTTGTGATGTAGGTGCCCGCCACATCATTATTGTTGTTTCTGCATCGTGATGTTGAGCTTGGTGTAGAGCTTTGAAGCCATGATTTAAATACAGTGGAACATTGAAGCTCTCACACTGTAAATATAGATTCTGAATACCTAATTCTATTGCCAACTCCTTGGCTTTTTTGAGTAATTGACTTGCAATTCCCTGCCCTCGGTTGACGGGATTGGTAAACACACCGCCGATCCAATTTTCATATTCAGGGTAGTTTGTATTTTCACGTATCTTTAGTTCAAGTACACCAACTAATTCACCGCCTTCACAAGCGACAAGAGCCAACGGTATTTTGTCCCGATTTACAGATTTCTCGATGACTTTTTCCAGTACCATCTCTTCAGTGATATTGGGGGCAATATGAGCCCACTCTTCAAAGTACCACTTCGCTATTTTGGAAGCGTAATCAGGATGATCAACTAGTAATGAAATTTCCATATTTCCCCTTTGCTACCTAGATACAATGATCCCACGAGGTGCTAATCTCCACTATTGTGGGTTAAGCTAATTGACGCTAGAGCAAATGCAAATTCAAGCTCTAGAAGCGCGTTAAATCAATGTCCGGAAATTATTGACCACTACAAATATTAACTACGGTCGCCATAGTCGTTTGTTAGTTGCCCTTGCCTAACCCAGTGCAAACATTTGTACACACGTTAATTTAGGAGTTATTCATGGACACTAGAATTCAATTTCGTGTTGATGACGAAATTAAACGCTTAGCTCAGCAAATGGCTTAGAGCCAAGGACGCACAATTAGCGATGCTTGCCGTGAGCTTACCGAAAAAATGGCGGAGCAACAGCGAAAAGCTAAGATTCGCGGTCGAGGTCAACAATGATTTTATGGGAAGAAGAATCTCTGAATGATCGTGAGAAGATCTTTGAGTTTCTTTATGACTTCAACCCTGACGCGGCAGACAAAACTGACTAAACCATCGAAGCTAAAGTGGAAAACTTACTCGAGCAACCACTAATCGGTGTTCAACGTGATGGTATTCAAGGACGATTACTAGTTATCCTCGAAATTTCAATGATCGTTTCCTACTGGGTTGACGCCTCAATGATTCACGTAATGCGAGTTCTACACCAGAAGCAAAAGTTCCCTAGCGACTAATTGGAGTCGATGGGAAAACTAACGCCGATTAAAGTGCGACAACGCTATAACACCCAAGCTAAACCACTGCTCCGTAACTCTAAATTCCCATGGAATGAAATCGCCACGCGTTGGGAGTCATTCTTAAATTGTTTGTTATATTTCTGAACTCAAACTGTAAAAAGTATTTTACTCATCTGGGTAAACGCCCACATTAAAACCTACAAGCCTGTAGCTGTTGTCATAAACATATATATCTACTAGTAGGAAACCCTTAACTGATTTTTCAAATTTAAGAGTGTAATACAATTGATAAAAAAACTCATTTCCTACTACATCAATATACTCATAAGTGTCATAGTTTCCCGCTATAACGTCACCAACAGAACTTTTCCAACGCTCAAGAAATTCTATTAAGCTAACACTGTCGCCCAGTGAGAACATACTATTGAGTAAACGTTCATCGCCACTATTCCAATGTTGGATAAACTCCTGCAATACTTTATTTCTTTCTTGAGATGATACAAAAACTGGAAGTTCAACCACCTTTTCTTCAACACCTGCCTGCCTAAGTTTTTGCACATAGAGTGACATACCGACAAGCAAGAAAACCAAGATGATTATTAAGTATAAATACCATTTATTCTCCACCATATAGCCCTCAAGGATTCAATCAACCACTTTTAACTATAGGGGATCTTGGAGCTTGTGGACGCGTAACGATTAGTTAAGACGTGAGCCTCGCGCCACTCAAATCCTCAGCAAACGCCGAAATCACAATACTCAGAGATGGCTGTATGTGGGATGCAAATAGCGCCAAAAATTAACTATTGACGCCATAGTCTTTTTGTTATGCGTTTACTCAAAAATTTCGTAATAACGCTCTACGTTTACAGTCACCTTGCCCCAATACGATGATTGAACTCTCGTTTGATGCGCCTCGAACGCCAACTTGCTTTCAAACTCCTCGTAAACGTCAAAACAACATGGATTATTTGGGCTTTCAGTAACACTAAATGTAAGACATCCAGCTTCTTCTAGTGTCAGTCGCTTATGATTTATCAACTCGTTTTTCACGGCTTCTAGTTCATTTTCCGGAACTAGAATAAAACCTTGTAATGTCACTTTTGCCATGAATATCCTTATTACGCATAGACATAATGACTCCCACAAGGTGCTAGCCTCCGATATCGTGGGTTAGCTTAAAGCCAGAGTCATAATTAGTGTGATAAAACAACTAAACTTGGAGGCTAGCATGAAAACCGACGAAATTACTTGCTTCACCTATGCGTTAACACATCCTTAAGCAGGATTGCACGGCTCTACAATGAGGGAGCTGAAACTTCTTCGTTTTAATTAAAAAAAGGGGTTATATCAACGCCGAGCTAAACTGCCGCAAACAGATGGCTATACTTTGCGAACCAAAATGAATTACTCTTAAATTGTTTGTTAGCCGCTCACTTGAACCTACTATTTACTCAGTAAAAACTTACGTAAATCTCGCTCTGCACGCATCACATACAGAATGTAAACTTTGTCACCTTCTTGTTTGTAGAATACACGACAAGGGCTAGCAACGACTTCACGGTAGCTTAGATAGTCAAGCTCAGGAGGGACACGCCCTGATTCTGGGAACATTTCTAAACGTTCCACTTTTTCGAAAACAGACTGAACCAAAAGCTTAGCCGCTACTAAATTTTCTAACGCTATATATTCGGCAATGTCATTGAGGTCTGATAAAGCAGGATCTGTCCAGATTACTTCAGCCATTTAGACATCTTATCTTTAGCTTCAGAGTGGGAAACAACTTTACCATCGGCTATAGCACGTTCGCCTCTTGCAATACCTTCAAGAATTGAAAGACGATTTTGCATAAACTCGTAGTCATCAACATCAACCAAGTAAGCTGATGGTTTACCGTGTTCAGTAATCAATACGGGTTCTTTACTATCATGCAGATCCGCTAAGATCTTCGTAGCCTGGCGTTTTAGAGATGTGACTAATTCAACTTTCATAAGTTCCGCTCCAAAGGAATACTAAAGTGATACTATTCTATCACTTTGAGTATAGCAAGCTTCGTGACGGCTAACGAGGCTGTAGGATTTCTCCCTAACCCATTCTCAATTTTGATCGCATCGCTATTCCATCACGATATGAACTTGAACGCATCAACTCCTTGTGATCTAATCTTAATTATTCGCATTGAGACACGGTTATGCCCAATTTCAAAACCGACTACTCAAACCAAAACATGTTCGTCCCCATTATTATCGATGAACAGTTGATACCCGGCACCATTGAGTACGCCATTTCACACATCATCGATAATCACTTAGATTTATCTCCATTTGATATCCACTATCGCAATGAGAAAAACGGGGCTTCTGCATATTGATCTTCACCCGATAAAATGGACACCATGTTCTGTTCAGCCCGTCATCACTTCATATTCATGTGGGCTTCGATATCTAAGACTTGAGTGCAGTCTATAACGGTTATAAAAATGCTGGATATAGCCGGCAAGTTTATCTCTAAGCTGCTTCTCACTTTTAAAGCTATTTTTCCTGATAATGTCGCCTTTGAGTGTATGGAAGAACGACTCCACCTCATCATTATCAGTGCAATAACCAGGACGATTCATACTCGGCACTATTCCGTTTTTTGATAATAATTCCTGAACTTCATGCGCTCGATATTCTGAGCCTCTGTCTGTATGAAACAATAAACGTTCTTCTGGTTTTCGGTTTCGAATCGCCATTCTCAACGAACTCATCGTTAATTGTATATTCTTCTTACTTCCAAACGACCAGCCCACGATTTTACGTGAGTAGAGGTCGATAACGACGGCAAGATACATCCAACGTTTACCTTGCTTTATGTAGGTCAAATCGCCTGACCATTGTTGATTGACTGCGGTTGGTTTGGGCGTATCTTTTTTGATGTTCTTAATCGATTGATAGAAGCGATGTAGCTTCGCCATTTTGAAATAAATCCGATAGCTTCTCGCTCTCAGCCCTTGCTCTCGCATGATCCGAGCTACACGCTTACGGCTAACCCGAATCCCTTGACGCCTAAGCTCAGCATGAACTCGGGGACTACCGTAAGTCTCTCGACTCTGTGAAAACACCTCAATGATCTGCTTCTTCAAAGCCCGGTCTTCTTGATCGTAGCGGCTAGGTTTTCTATCAAGCCAAGCGTAATAGCCCGACTTGGATACGGACAAAAAACGGCACATCAATACGATTGAATAACGCGTTTTGTTTTGGGCTATGAATCGGAATTTTGTCGATTTTCTTGGGCAACGAATCGTTGCCACTTTTTTAGCAAATCGTTCTCTAGCTTAAGTTGTTCGTTCTGGCGCTCAAGCTCTGCAATCCGACTAGACTCTGTTTTCTGGCTCGGGATCTTAGTCTTTTTCTTACGTTTGTCTTCCATAATAATCCCTTCTCGATAGTCCTTTCGCCACTTAGAAAGCATGTAAGGATGAATATCTAATGATAGCGCCACGCCTTTAACTGTCGCTCCTTCTCGAAGCGAAAGTCGGACGGCAGTCACCTTAAATTCCGTAAGATATTCTTGAGTTTTCTTGCCTGATTTATAAGCTGCCATAAGCACCTCCAATTACGATTGAAGGTGTCCACTAGATCGGGTCAACTACAGAATCCGTCTTAAATGCTTTGTTATATTTAGGAGTTACGCTAACCGCATGACAAGCGAAAAATATTTTATTTTGTCTATAGCCACCACTTAACCATAACGGGTTTCTATCAGCGACTTTTTCCACCTCTGGGTAACGCTTAAACAAGTCATCCTCGGTAAACATGCCAGACACGCGCGACATTGCGGTTTTTGCTGGCAACCTTAGAAAAATAGTTTCCCCTTCCCAACCGGACTTAGAAACTACTCGTTGTGCTATTTTTCCACAACAAACAACAATTTTAGGATTGAGTAAGGATAATAGCTCAGACCAAATTCCTGAAGATAAACTTTGAAGGTCGAGATCAGGGTTAACGTTTTGATCATTCCCTCCTCTTTGCGACCATAAGACTGCATTTGAGACTGCTACTTCTGAAGCATTGACATGTAAAGCCGCCTCAACTGCCAATTTGATAGAACCATCATCCCAAGGGTAGACGCCTACAAAATCAGTTGAATAACCTAACCTTTTAATTCTTTCATCAGTCGACATTTTTGAGAGAAATTGAACATAGTCAGTATTACTGACCGACAAATTTTGACTTTCCGCTAGTACCAAAACTCCATTCCAGTTTTTAGGAACATAAGGAATGTATGGCTCACTGATAACGACCGTATTTCTATCATCAAGAACGTACTTTTTGCACGTACTAATTAACCCTTCAATATTTACCATTTTCAATCCTAAATATAACGCCGCGTTCTCGGGAATCCCCTCATAATTTCCAACAAAAACAATGAGTAGACGCGCATCGCTCATTCTGATCTAATGAATTTCGCCAAAAACACACCTTATCAAATGGATTTAATAGGGATACCTAACGATGCGCGATATTCAAATTCTACAGCAAACTCTTGAAGACCAATGCCCTAATATTCACAAAAAACGACTTAGATCTCTTATACTTGCCACTAAAAGCGTTCTCAATGGTTCTGATTTAACCTTAACCAAACTTGGCAGAAAACTTGAAACGAAAACCACCGTCAAACACGCAATTA
>NZ_JAKJTB010000003.1:0-13628 GCF_050337565.1 Vibrio kasasachensis
TTTGGGGGGAATGTACGCTGGTAGAATTAAATTGGTGGCGACCGAGAAAGGGGTCGGCGTGAATGTGGGCAATTTGTCTGCTTCTCAAGGGAATTTGCAAATCACCGCGGATGGAAAGATTGTGTTAGGCAAGGCAAGCGCCACGGGTGATATTGACGTTGCCAGTAATCAACAAATTGCCCTTGCCGATTCTCAAGTGTCAAAAAACAATATCTTATTATCAGCACCGGAGATTGCACTCACCAACACGCAAGTATTGGCAGGTAAACAAGCCAAGTTGACTGCTCAGCACCTCAGTATGATCACCAGTCAACTAGCCAGTGGCAGCGAGGGGGAAGCGCAACCAGTCGAGCAAAGCTCCACCAGTGTTGACCCATTACATGCGGTGCAAAAAACAGGCGTTACCGAGTTAAACGTTGCCCAAGTTGAGCTTGATGCCAACAGCCAAATAGAGGGCAAAAACGTCCGCTTCGCTAACTTGGTGACACTCAATAACCAAGGTAATGTGAGTGCGGAAGAGACACTCGCGATTGAAGGCGATACCACCTCATTGCACGGTGATGGCGCATTGCAAGCAGACACAATAAATATCAATGTTTCAACAAACGCGCATATTGATAGTGATGTTATTGCCAACAGTGTGTTGGCGTTGAACTCAGAGGGGCGAATAGAAACGTCGCAATCCGGGCAGTTGATCAGCCATGGCGCGGTGAAATCAAATGTTGCTCAACTGGTGCATGCCGGGCAGATGGCCGGTGACACAGTTACCCTCACTGGCGGTGAAGTTATTGTTGCGAGCACGGGTAACATTAGCGCGATAAATACGCTTAACGCAGACTTAAACAGAATTGAAAATAGTGGCGTGATGGCCGGTGGCTCAACGGTTGCGCTCAACACCGTTACGTTGGATAACCAAGGCACGCTGCAAGCATTAGAGAAATTAGGCTTAACCCTCACCAGCCTAAGCAACTCCGGCGCAATCATCGCGTTGGAGAACTTGCAAGTAAATGCCAGTGATCGCATTGAAAACCTAGGGGTAATTTATACCCAAGCGGACGCGAATTTTTATGTAGCTAATACTTTCTCTAACCGAGAAGGGGATGTGTTGGCTGACGGTTCGATTACCATTGCCAAAAATGACAAGGGTGAATTTGCCAGTTCCGTCGAAAACTTATCGGGCACCATAGAAGCGAAAAAAGACGTAACCATAGCCGCGGATAAGATTAAAAATTCACGCTTGTCGATTGATAGCCACTCAAGTAGCGAAAACCACACCAGTGCACCTAGTAGCATTAATATTAGGGTATACGCAGGTAAAAAAAACTGCGGGAAACCATCAGGAGGCGGCAGTAACGGAAGACAAGGGGGGAAAGCAAGAGAAACAGTCTGTAGCTACAGTTACTCGGGCGGTAAACGGCAAAGACATTACAATACGGACTCGGTGAAGACGGAAGTGACAGGAAGCGCTGGCGCTTTACGCGCGAACGGTGATATGCGGTTAACATCCAACAGGTTGGACAACCAAGCCGCGCTAATATCGGCAAATGGGGATTTAACCGTAAATACCCAATCAATGAATAACCAAGCTTATGACAATAAAACAGTCAAACGATATGGTGAATATGAGTATTCCAATGGTTCAAAGAGCTCTACGGGGTATACAACAACAAGAGCAAGGTTGAAAAGAACATACTCAACCACCACACTCGGCGAAGCCTACTCATCCACCATACAAGCGGCTGGTGATATAACCATCAATGCCACCGATGAGGTGAACAACTCGGTTGTGGCTGGTAACACCTCTCAGTACATCTCAGACAACACGGTAAAAGAGACGCTCGAGCAAAGCGTACCTTCCGTTAATGATGAAGAGATTGTCATACCCAAGATTAACGATGTGCCTTTCCCTACTTATACCGTACCGAAAGTGAGCAATGGTTTATTTGTCGTCACCGACGGTCCGGAGAGCAAATATCTAATAGAGACCAACCCACACCTCGCTAATATTAATAAGTTCCTTGGCTCAGATTACTTCATGAGCCAAACCGGCTATGACCCAGAGCAAGAAGTTAAATTCTTGGGCGATGCGTTTTATGATACGCGGGTGATCACYCAAGCCATTTTTGAGCAAACAGGGCARCGTTACCTGAATAGCAAGGTTGGYAGTGATTTAGGGCAAATGCAGCAGCTTATCGACAATGCTGCTTCACAAAGCAAAGATTTGGAACTTCAACTGGGCGTTGCACTGAGCCGAGATCAGGTGGCGAGTTTAACTTCAGACATCGTTTGGTGGGAAGAGACCGAAGTGGAAGGGCAAAAAGTGTTGGCGCCTAAGCTTTATCTCGCCCAAGCGACGAAAGACAACGTGGGTAACGGCGCACTGATTGCCGCCAATAACATCGATATTGATGCCGGATCATTGACTAACGAAAACGCCAGCRTANAAGCCGATGGYGATTTACGAGTTGGCAGTAAACAAGNCATTGCCAAYCTYAATGGTNAGCTGTTGGCTAARCAAGATCTCACCCTTGACGCNGAAAACGACATTGAAAACATCGGCGGTTCCATTGCGGGTGATAACGTTGCCATAGCCAGCAATACTGGCTCAGTCATTAACCGCACCTTGGTGGATAAAGAGGTGTTGTTTGATCAGCGCGGGCGTGTGCACCAAAAAGTAATCACAACCCACATAGGRCAAGATGCGTCGATCACGTCTAACGGTANGCTCAGCATCGCGGCGCAAGGCGACATCGTTAATGACTCAGCGCTGATRAAGGCGGGTGGAGRCACCGCNCTGACYGCAGGGGAAAGCATTGTATTTGACTCCAAAGCCATTCACGAAGAAGTGCAGGGTTATGGCACTCGTGGCACTCGCCATGACAAATCCGTAACACATAAAACGGGTGAAGTGAGCAGTGGAGGCGCTCTGAGTATTCAAGCGGGTGGGGACTTCCGTTCAAAAGCCACTCAAATTGCAGTCAATGATGACGTATTAATCTCGGCAGAGAGCGTTACGCTAGAGACTGGATTAGACGAGCAATACAGYGCAGAGAACAACCGTCGCACCACAAAAAAACAGCACTTAAAGCGCCACCAAGGCAGCGCACTCTCGGGTGATAACATTACGATTGCTTCACGGGGCGATGTAAAGGTTGTTGGATCGTCAATAGCCGCCAATGACGACGTATTAATCTCGGCAGATAACGTTACGCTAGATGCCGCCTTGAACGAGCAATACAGAGGTGAGCGCTACGGTCGAACCACACAAAAACAGCATAAAAAACGCCATCAAGGCAGTGAACTATCGGGTGATAATATCACCATCGCCTCTCAAGGTGGGGTGGATGTTATAGGCTCATCCGTTGNCGCAGATGGCGAGCTTAACATCAGCGCCAAAGATGACGTTAACATCCTCGCRGTGAATGACAGTGACTATAGCTACTTCAAGAAAACCGTTAAAAAATCCTTTGGTCGCTCAAAAACCACCATTCGTGAAAGYTAYAACGAAACCGTAAAAGGCAGYGCGCTTTCTGGTGAGAACATCAATATCTCTGCCCACAAAATTGAAGGAGTGCAACTGCCGGGGGGAGAGAGCGATATACAACTGGTTGGTGCAAACCTAAATGCCACTGAAAACGTCAACCTCTCTGCGGATGGCGACGTGGTACTCGCGGCACAATCTTATAAACAATACCACCGAGAAGAATCAATTAAAAAGGGTCTGGGTGGGCTAAGTGGTAAACGCAAAGGCAGCATTGATGATGCGACCTTACTCAACAGCGCCAATGTTATCACTGGTGCCAACGTCAACATTGCCGCAGGTAATGATATTGGCGTGATTGCCAGCAACGTCGTCGCAGGGGGTAATGTTGATTTAGAGGCACTTGACCAACTGTTGGTCAGCGCTGGTGAAGAGCTAAAACAAGCGCAACAGTGGAGCGAAAAAACCAGCTTCTTATCAGGTGGCAGCCTGTTTGAAATGGAGAAAAAACGCAGTGGTGTCGAAGCGAAAACCGCCAAAGCCAGTATCATTCAATCGGGTGGTGACATTAACGCCAGTGGTGGCTCAGTGAAAGTGATTGGCTCGCAGCTCAATGCGCAAGAGAGCATCAACGCTCAAGCTGATACCGGCAATGTAGAAATCGTCGCCGCCAAAGAGTCTAAGCATCAATTTTCAAGTGAAGAAAAAATTGAAGTGAAGCTCAACATGGACGTTCTAAAAGGCGGCACGTTTGAAAACGGTCAATTCAAATACAGCATTGGCGAAGCCACTTACGACAAAGTCGATGAGCAAACAGATACCACCACTAACCAAAGCAGCCAGCTTCAAGCGGGTGAAGACATTGCGATTAACGCGGAATCCGACATCGTTGTCGAAGGCTCCAACTTATTTGCAGATGCGGATAACTCCAACTCGGGCGATATAAGCCTAGCGGCGAAAGACAGCATCACCATTAAAGAAGCCAAGGACACACAAACAAGCCAAAAAGATGAGCTGCACGGCAAAGCCGAAGTGAGCTTAGTGGTTCAGCATCAGGCGGTGGAAACCGCCAAAGCGGCGATTGCGTTAAAAGAATCGACCGAGAAACTTAAACAAGCGGAAAAAGACTACAAGCAATATAAAAAGGGGCTTGATGATCTGCAATCAACGCTGAGCACCCTTGAGCAGGAGTATGCCAGTAAAACGCCGGGTGTTAGCTTTGAAGATGTTGAAGAACTGCAAGACTTAATTGGAGACGTTGAAAGCGATGAGGCTTGGTATGTGGCAGGCATTGCGCTGGCGGCAGAAGATGTCGTCTCTAAGACCACCTCTTTAGTGCAGCAAACCGCAGCTTCAGCGCAAAGTAGCTCAACCTACGGATTTAATGCTGGCATTCACCTTGATCTTGAAGCGAGTAAAACTAAATCGAATTCACAACAAACTCACGCTGTTGGTTCGGCGCTTTCAGGGCAAAACATCTCATTGATCGCGGGGGCAAAAAACGGAGATAAGGCTAATATTCAAGGCTCACAAGTGATTGCGAAGGAATCGCTTCAAGTTGCGGCGAATGAAGTCAATATCACCGCTTCGCAAGATACCCATAACAGCCAATCGGAAACAAAATCAGGCTCTGTGAATGCTTCGATGACCGTTCATGGTTCCTCATCTGGCATCAACCTCAGTGCGAGTTTAAATCGCAATGAAAATAGCAGTTCGTCTATCACGCACACCAACAGCCAACTCGCGGGTGAGACGGTGTCGATTGCGTCGAACCAAGATACCAACATCAAAGGCGCCAATGTTGAAGCGCAAAAGCATCTCGACATCAAAGTGGGTGGTGATCTAAACATTGCCTCTGTTCAAGACAGGCATAAGTCGAATAACAAAGGCATGGGGATTAGTTCGGGGTTAAGTTTATCTGACGGTGAGAGCAACGATGTAACAGGGGCTAATGGTGGCGTGAATGCCTCTAATGGCAGAACCAATACCAAACAGACTTTGCTGAGTACTGTCACGTCTGGCAATACTGCAACCATAAAAGTTGCCAACAATACCGATGTAAAAGGTGCGCTGGTTGCCACCGTTGATGAACAAGGCAAAGATTTGGGGCAATTAGAGCTAGAGACTAAAACCCTGACTTATGCAGATCTTAGCAACACTAGCTACAGCCAGAGTAAAAATATTGGTCTCAATAGCAGTGTCGGTGTGAATGACGGTGAGTTGGATGCCACAAACAACAGCACCAGTGTGCAATATAAAAATGAATCGGGTTACAGCAAAAACAAAACCCTTGCGACGATAGGGCAAGGAACAGTCATGATTGCTGACCGTGATAACAGCCACGATACCGACAGGCTGAACCGCGACACCGAGCATACTGAAAAGGACTTGTTCACTGTTGACCGTAAGCAGGGGGATATTGATGTAACTGTTGATCACCGTCTGCTGACCGAAGAGGGTAGGAAGGGTATCAAGGAGGATTTCAAGCGGACGGAACTGGCTGGTAAGTCATTAGCGGATGTGGCAACAGAAGATTCAGTAACTTTAGCTGATACCTTTGAGCATATGGATGTGGTTCAGAAGGAGCTTGATGTACAGCTGTTAATTGCTCAGAACAAAGGTGATGCAGCCGTTAATATCAATAACCTTGAAAGCGCTACAGCTAAACAGAAGCAAGATGCCATTAATGACTATGCCAATGCATATTCAGAAGTCTTTGGTATCTCCATTGAGAGTGCCTTGGTTATCGCGGTCAATAAGTCGATAGGTGGTGCTCACTACATGGGCGACAAGGGTAGTAACATTGTTCTCAATGATGCAGCAATGAAAAATGCCCAAGACTATATGAATGTTCTGGCTCATGAGGTTACTCATGGGTTAGAGAAACAAGGTGTCATTGGTGATAAAGGTAAGCAAAGTGAAAACTACGCAGAGCTAGTTGGGGACTATGCCGAGGGTAACTATGAGTTTGCTTTGGAAAATAGCGGTCTAGGCAAAGTTAATAAAGGCAGTACCAACTCGTATATAGGGAATGACTCAAAAGCTGTTGTAGACAATAGTAACCAGTTTAATGCAGATGAAAAAAGATTAGCTGGAACAGATGAAATTGAATACCACTTAAATCGTTCAGAAATGAAAGAGCAAATAGAAATGGTTTCAGCATGCAGTAAAGCTGGAGCAGGATCGGCTGCTTGCAATAGAGTTAATGAATTGAAAATACTTGATCATACAAGAGACAAAGCTCTCAAAGGTGCATGTCAGGATATGTCTAGTAGCGCGTGCAAAACTGAAATTGCTTTAGCTCAAGAATCTTATGACTCGTTTGATGACGGAATATTACCATTTGAAGATAGCGCTTATGGTAAGGAACGAGAAAGCATAAATGTTGTACTAAAAGACCCAGATGGTAGCAAGAGGCAGGAAGATCAGGACTTCGTTGATAATTTACCAGCTAATGCTACCACCACTGCTGCAGGAGCATGTACAGTGCTAATGGCAGGAACCTGTGCAGTAGTTGCAGGAGTTGGAGAAATTACAGTTGAACTCGTAGACTATGTTACAGGTGATTTGTCTGATAAAGCCGCGGGAGTCAAGCCTATAATGGGGGTTATAGGTGAGTCGACATCAAACAGTATATCTGCTTTACCATTACCTAAAAAAGCAGAATGGGTACTGAGTGTTGGTAACTATGCCAATGGCTTTGTTTTAGATAAGTTAGCAGATACTCAAAAGGAAGATACACAAGATGAGGAAAAATAGAAGTACGTTTGGTATGTATAAATTAGGTTCTATATATACGTTTAGTATAATCTTTCTCATGCTAGGGATTAGTGAAAAACTGTGGTTTTTAGCTTTATTTTCATTGTTTATGATTGCCATTTTTATTAGGGATGAGTATGTAAAATATATTTTCAGCAATGACAAAAAATTGATTAAAGAGTACTACATAGCAACGATAGTTTTAGTTTTGTTAGCATTTGTGCATATTTTACTGTCAATTATGGCTAACCTCGTAATTGGTTCATATTTGTCGATAAAGCTCGTGAATAGCTATAAAAGATTGCAGAATAAAAATTAAAGGGACACACGCCCTAAAGTAGATTAGAAAAAGAACGTGTGATTAAAAACGTGAGGATGTAACACAGTGAGTGAGATTGAAGTACAAGACCCACAACGAATTTATCAGGAAATAGGGAGTCTTATTTGGTCGGTTTTTCCTGAAAATGCTCTGGAGGCGTACTTTTATTGTCAAGTATATCGTGCATCTAGAGATTATAAGTATAACTGGTTGGATCATGATGGAAATCTATCGAGGTATGATTTTGAACAACATCCAACTAGTGTTCTTCAGTTAATTTCAGCTCAGTTAAAAGAACTACAGCAGCATAGTATTTTTGACCAAGAACGCTGGACGCATTGCAAAGTAACATTAACTGATGAGGGACAGTTTCATATTAAGTTTGCGTATGTTGAAGAAGAAGATAGCTGGAGTGGTCTGTACATGAGGGGTGTTAGCTCATTAACTAAAGAAGAAGCTGAAACATATTCAGTTCCTGAAGATGTATGGAAAGAATGCCAAGCTCGGTCTTAATTAGAAAAAGCAAAGGGGTCAGGTCTTGCCTTTTGCCTTTTCCTAAAAATAGTCTAGGTTTAACTTAGGTTATTTTTATTCAGGGAAGAGAATGAGTAGACCATTACGAGTGGAATATGCAGGGGCTTTGTACCATGTCACCTCTCGGGGAAACGCGAGGCAGCCTATTTATTTGGAAGAAGCGGATTTTGACCTGTTTCTGGAAGTGCTTGGGCAAACTTGCCAACGTTTTAATTGGGTAGTACATAGTTATTGCTTGATGACCAATCATTACCACCTGCTGCTTGAAACGCCTGACGGTAATTTAAGTAAGGGCATGCGGCAGCTTAACGGCGTGTATACGCAGAAGTTTAATCGCAAACACCAGAGAGTTGGGCATTTATACCAAGGGCGTTATAAAGCGATATTGGTTGATAAAGAGGCATACTTACTTGAGGTGGGGCGTTACATTGTATTGAACCCCGTTCGCGCACATATGGTTGATTCGCCCGATGAATATCCATGGAGTAGTTGGCTTTTTACCCTTGGCATAGAGTGCCCACCCAAATGGCTGTCAGTTGATCAAACGTTACTTCAGTTCGCTCGTCAACGTTCTAAGGCAAGGGCAAAATATCGAGAGTTTGTACTGGCAGGAATAGGTAAGGCACTGTGGGATAAACTTAAGCAGCAAGTGTACTTAGGTAGTGATGATTTTGTGTTATTTCATCAGCCTGATCTGATGCTTGAATCTGGTGACATTAATGAAGTCCCAGCTAGCCAACGAAGACGAGCGCCTCTTGCTTTAAAAGATTATCAACAAAGTGAAGTAAGCCGAGATAAGGCAATCATTGCTGCTTATAATAGTGGTGGTTACAGCCAAAAGGTGATCGGTGATTATTTTGGGCTGCATTATTCACGAGTAAGTCGAATTATAGCAAAAAGCAAGACCTGACCTCATTCTCTTGCCATTATCTTTTTAAGGTAAACCTGAAACAGAGGATTTAAAAGGTGGGTCTAGTGTTAGTCGCTAAAGATAAAATCGTCAAATAACCTACTAAATTTGGGCTGGAAATACAGCCCAAATTAGGTCGTTACTGAGATTTTTGTTATTGTAGACTTGTTGTTGGTTATTGTGAATATGGTTATATATTGAAGTTTTCATTTACCCATTTAGAAAATAAGTCAGAATACAAGTTCTCTGGTGAGCCAGGTGATAAAGGAAAACCATTTAATTTGGTTGGGCAGCTTTTAGCTGCGAGGCGAGATGTGTTTATTAATTTTCTATCCTTAACTGAATATATAGATAACAATACAGACGCTTCATCGTAATAATGTGTACCGCAATTAATACCCAGAGGATCTGACCATTGCTCTACTCGTGAGTATATCAAATAGTCATTATTATTGGTCTTGGCAACATCTAAAGCTTTATCTTCAGTTAATTCGTTGTTTTCTACAACAATGAGTTGAGTAAACTTAGAAAGGCTATCACTCGCTATATTTAATGCAGATATACCACTACCTTCTGCTTTTTCATCTGACTCTCCCAAAGAGGTGAAACTCATCATTCTACCATCCCCACCATTAACTAAGTAGAAGTTAGAGTCGTTTAAAGAAATTTTATTTTCTCCTTTTAAAGTTTGACCATTTATTGCGTTAACATGGTAAGCCGTTGATGAACATGCGCTAATAGAGAGTGCAGTTAGTGCCACGAGAATGGATTTTATATTAATATTTATCACTTTGAACCTTGCGTATAATTGTTTGTTCGTTGAATGATAGAAGTTAATTGATAATTAGATCAAGTGATTAGTAGGTGGTATTATTTAAGTATTAATTTATTATAAAAATGTGCGACGTAGTGCGACTTTTACATTGATATTTATGATAGTTATGTAAGTTTTCTTTTATTTTGTTAAGTCCGTAATACGCTTATGGGTTACCCTGCCGTTATTATTACTGTAATGATTGCTTGATATTAAATACTGTCTATCTAACAAATTTTATTGTTAGGTTTATGATTGTTGAAATCTTAGTTGTTTCCAGAAAATACAATAATCATGTTTAGACAAAAAAATAATATGGAAAATTTAAGCCGCTGATGGTGACTTGTTCTCTACCTAAAACCACCCAATTTTATGAAATACAACCAATTCTGTAAGTTACATATAACTCAGTTGTGAGTCGCAAAGCATAGTACTGTTGTTGCACGTAAGTCTTGAATTTGACACGTTCGCAATAATTACATAATTAATTATTGTATTTATGCACTATGTAAGCTACTCGATCTGGTTGTTGTTGGTTTTCGTATTCTCAATGCCCACCAATGCTGCGCCTATTTCGCCCAACGCAAAAAATGAAATTGAACAAGCGCAACAAGAGCGATTACAAGCGTTGGAAGAAAGTGAGCGCGCTCTTAAAAATTTGAGTGACACTCCACAGTTTACGCCAACAGAAAAAATCGTTGACGAGCAGTGCTTTCAGATTGAGCAGATCCAGTTTATTGGCAACACACTTCTCTCACATGATGAACTGGTTCGCATTACGCAGTTTCAGCCRGCATGTTTAGGGATTTCTACCCTCAATAATTACCTGCGGCTAATCACTAACAGCTATGTTGAACTCGGTTATGTYACYAGCCGTGCCTTTCTCGCGCCGCAAGATCTCAGTGGTGGAACACTCGAACTCATCATTATTGAAGGGAAAGTCTCTCAAGGCGTATTTAATCAAACGAGCAAGCCRGGATTTAAAAATATCTATCCGTTTCAAGAGGGNGAGTTATTAAACCTCAGGCAGATTGARCAAGGGTTAGATCAGATCAACCGGCTTCAACGTTACAACGCTCAAGTGCAAATACTGCCCGATGAAAAAGAAGGGTACAGCATTGTCGATATTAGAAGCCCTAAYGGGAATTGGATATCGGGGAATGCGGGTTATCACAATGGCGGCTCTGAAAATACCGGNGAGAATCAGTTAACCGCGTATGTTGAAGTGGGTAACTTGATGGATTTGTTTGAGCGCTGGACGCTTTCTGCGTCGAAAAGTGCCGATTATGCCGATGACTATGATTCAGAGAGCCTTAACTTTGGTTTTGACTTACCCAAAGGTGACTGGAACATCAGCTATCGCTCTGGTTACTCCAGTTATCTCACYACNTTTATCCATAATRCYTTCCCTATTGCATCGACAGGGCAGACCAATACCCATGACTTATCGGTTCGTTATCTTTTTCACCGCGATAGTGTGAGTAAGGTGAAGCTGAACATAAGCGCCACTCATCGYCGAGATAAAAACCTATTGATGGGGGCGCTACTAGAAAACAGCAGTCGCAACTTATCACATGTCATGTTGGGCGTAGACTACAGCACCCGTATTGGCGCTGGTTTTTTCACGGTTTATCCGCAGTACTCTATGGGTACAGATTGGTTTGGTGGGGAAGAAACCAACCANCATGGCTTCAATCAACCGCAAGCGCAATTTGAAAAAGCTTCATTGACGTTGAGCTACAGTACCCAGTTATTTTCAAAACTCACCTATAGAACCACGATGTTTGGTCAATGGAGTGAYGACACCTTGTATGGCAGTCAGCGTTTAAGTATTGGCGGGCAATATTCCGTGCGGGGCTTTAACAACGGTTCTATTTCGGGTGATCGNGGTTATTACTGGCGCAACGAGATCAATTATCCGCTTGGTAAGGTCGACCTGTTTGACAATGTGGTGCTGGAACTGGCGTTGGATACCGGCAGCATGGATAAAGATGAGCATGATCTGTATGAAAGAGGCTCAATGCTCGGCTCTGCTGCGACGATAAAAACCTACAACAAAAAGATTTCGACCATTTTGAGTGTCGGGGTACCRCTTCAACACCCAAGTCGAATCAACCCTGATAAATACTCGCTTTATTACAACATTAATTTTGCATTTTAACTGGCAAGGACACCCCCATGACGAAACCCATTTCACCTTTCGCCCGTTACTCTGTCTATTTTGTATTGGCGGTGTTTAATACCCAACCGGTACTGGCCAATGTCGTTGTTGATGGCACGAATACCGTGGTGACCTCAGCGCCCAACGGTACAGAGGTGGTGAACATTGCCAAGCCCAATTCTCAAGGTTTATCACACAACAAGTACGAATTGTTTAATGTCGATAAGAGCGGGCTGGTTCTAAATAACTCCATTGACCAATTTGGTGTCTCTGAGCTTGCGGGTGTGTTGGAGGCAAACCTAAACCTGCAAGGGAAGGCGGCTGATGTCATTCTTAATGAAGTGACCAGTGCAAACAGAAGCCAGTTAGAGGGGTACACGGAAGTYTTTGGTCAGCAAGCCAATGTGATCATTTCGAACCCTTATGGCATAACGTGTGATGGCTGTGGGTTTATAAACACACCGCGRGTGACGCTTGCGACGGGGGCGCCTCATTTTGACAATGAAGAATTTGTCGGTTTTGATGTTCAGCAAGGRAAGATCAACATCGAAGGGTTGGGTTTAGATGCCTCGCGTCAAACTTACTTTGACATCATTAGCCGCACCGCCGAAATAAACGCCGAAATAAACGCACAACAACTGGACGTGATCACCGGGATAAACCGAGTCAATTATGCCGATAACCAAGCGATAGCCGTTCAGCCAACCGATGCACAATCTATAGAGAAACCCACCGTCGCCATTGATACCGCCTCTTTGGGGGGAATGTACGCNGGTAGAATTAAATTGGTGGCGACCGAGAAAGGGGTCGGCGTGAATGTGGGCAATTTGTCTGCTTCTCAAGGGAATTTGCAAATCACCGCGGATGGAAAGATTGTGTTAGGCAAGGCAAGCGCCACGGGTGATATTGACGTTGCCAGTAATCAACAAATTGCCCTTGCCGATTCTCAAGTGTCAAAAAACAATATCTTATTATCAGCACCGGAGATTACACTCACCAACACGCAAGTATTGGCAGGTAAACAAGTCAAGTTGACTGCTCAGCAGCTCAGTATGGTCACCAGTCAACTTGCCAGTGGCAGTGAGGGGGAAGCGCAACCAGTCGAGCCGAGCGCCACCAGTGTTGACCCATTACATGCGGTGCAAAAAACAGGAACTACCGAGTTAAACGTTGCCCAAGTTGAGCTTGATGCCAACAGCCAAATAGAGGGCGAAAACGTCCGCTTCGCTAACTTGGTGACTCTCAATAACCAAGGTAATGTGAGTGCGGAAGAGACACTCGCGATTGAAGGCGATACCACGTCATTGCACGGTGATGGCGCATTGCAAGCAGACACAATAAATATCAATGTTTCCACAAACGCGCATATTGATAGTGATGTTATTGCCAACAGTGTGTTGGCGTTGAACTCAGAGGGGCGAATAGAAACGTCGCAATCTGGGCAGTTGATCAGCCATGGAGCGTTGAAATCAAATGTTGCTCAACTGGTGCATGCCGGGCAGATGGCCGGTGACACAGTTACCTTCACTGGCGGTGAAGTTATTGTTGCGAGCACGGGTAACATTAGCGCGATAAATACGCTTAACGCAGACTTAAACAGAATTGAAAATAGTGGCGTGATGGCCGGTGGCTCAACGGTTGCGCTCAACA
>NZ_JAKJTB010000004.1:0-1574 GCF_050337565.1 Vibrio kasasachensis
CCGCCGGAGGATAAATCAGCCAACACAGGTGAAGTGGCTTCAATTTGATAGCTCTTAATGCCATCCGCGCCCTCTTCAATCACGAAGTTGCCCGAGATTAGCGTCGGCTCTTTATCGGCATCAGAGCCCTGAGCACCACTGACATTAAGATCATCTTCATCAACACGGGTTTGCCCAGTAAAGCCACTTAAGGTTGGCGCATCATCCACTAGGGTAACGGGCAACACGGTGCTGCTGATGTCTCCATCTTGGTCTTGCGCTTGAATTGCGAAGTTGAGCAGTTTGCTCACTTCGTTATCAGCGTGGTCAATAGGCGCTTTTAACTCAAAGCTGTAGCTGCCATCAGCATTTAACGTTAGCTTAAACACTTCAACGTTGCCCGCTTTGGCGACATAGCTGTATTGGTTATCACCATTAACCGTTGGCGAATCGAGTGTGATTGCCACCCCACCCGAGCTAAGCCCATCCACCGGATTAGTGGTTGGGTCAATTCGGTACAACACCACGCCATCGGCGCCTTGAGTGGTAGTAAAATCACCGCTCACTTCCAGAGGTTGGTTACCATCGCTACCAGCTGGCAAATCATCTTCATCGACGCTTAACGGCTCAACCGACGTGATGGTTGGAATGTCATCCACCACGGTAATGGTCAAGGTTTGTGGCGCTGTGGTGTCGTTGTCAAAATCTGTTGCGCTGATATTAAAGCCCAGCTCAATCTCGTTCTCACCATCCGCCAGCGCATGATCGAGCGGCTGAAGTAGGTTGAATTGGTAGCTGTTATCAGCGGTATCAAACACCATAGTAAACACCGCTTCGCCCAAGAGCGTTTGGGCAGTGTAAGTAAACTGAGTGCCGTTTTGTACTGGCGAGCCATTACTCCACTCCAGCGCTTCGCCGCCGGAGGATAAATCAGCCAACACAGGTGAAGTGGCTTCAATTTGATAACTCTTAATGCCATCCGCGCCCTCTTCAATCACGAAGTTACCCGAAATTAGCGTCGGCTCTTTATCGGCATCAGAGCCCTGAGCACCACTGACATTAAGATCATCTTCATCAACACGGGTTTGCCCAGTAAAGCCACTTAAGGTTGGCGCATCATCCACTAGGGTAACGGGCAACACGGTGCTGCTGATGTCACCATCTTGGTCTTGGGCTTGAATTGCGAAGTTGAGCAGTTTGCTCACTTCGTTGTCAGCGTGGTCAATCGGCGCTTTTAACTCAAAGCTGTAGCTGCCATCGGCGTTTAACGTTAGCTTAAACACTTCAACGTTTCCCACTTTGGCGACGTAGCTGTATTGGTTATCACCATTAACTGTTGGCGGATCGAGTGTGATTGCCACCCCACCCGAGCTAAGCCCATCTACCGGATTAGTGGTTGGATCAATTCGGTACAACACCACGCCATCGGCGCCTTGTGTGGTGGTAAAATCACCGCTCACTTCCAGCGGTTGGTTACCATCGCTACCAGCTGGCAAATCATCTTCATCGACGCTTAACGGCTCAACCGACGTGATGGTTGGAATGTCATCCACCACGGTAATGGTTAAGGTTTGTGGCGCTGTGGTGTCGTTATC
>NZ_JAKJTB010000005.1:0-2923 GCF_050337565.1 Vibrio kasasachensis
GTTCGGAATCGATAACCGCTGAAAGCATCTAAGCGGGAAGCGAGCCTTGAGATGAGTTCTCCCTGGCACTTTAAGTGCCCTAAAGGGTTGTTCGAGACTAGAACGTTGATAGGCAGGGTGTGTAAGTGCTGCGAGGCATTGAGCTAACCTGTACTAATTGCCCGTGAGGCTTAACCATACAACACCCAAGGGGTTTTGTGGACTCAATACAAGAACGATTGAATGTGTATTAGAACTTTACTCTCTATTTTAGAGAAACCAGCTTTCCGAATTAAAGAATTTGCTTGGCGACCATAGCGTTGCGGACCCACCTGACCCCATGCCGAACTCAGAAGTGAAACGCAATAGCGCCGATGGTAGTGTGGGGTCTCCCCATGTGAGAGTAGGACATCGCCAGGCTTTAATTCCGCACTTGCTTGAAATTCAAGCAAGTCACCATARRATTTTAAGTTTTCTTAGAGTTTTATGTTGACTTTCAAAGTGGGAAGCGTATTATACGCACCTCGCTAACGTGCTAAGGCACTGAAAGCAAAGCTCTTTAACAATATAAACCTATCAATCTGTGTGGGCACTCGTTGATGATAATCCAATAAGTTTTTGCTTAGGCAAAAACTGTTTCTTCGGAAACACATTGGGTTCAATGAACTGAGTGACCAATACAAATAAAGACTAACTCAGGCAGAAAGGAATTATTTGGCACAGTCAATTCATTATCATTCTGTTGGAATGATAATAGCTTTAGAATTACATGTTTATCTTCGGATAAATATTAGTTTTGAAGTCAGTATTCATTGAGCCGAAAAAACTTTAAATTGAAGAGTTTGATCATGGCTCAGATTGAACGCTGGCGGCAGGCCTAACACATGCAAGTCGAGCGGTAACAGGAAGAAAGCTTGCTTTCTTTGCTGACGAGCGGCGGACGGGTGAGTAATGCCTAGGAAATTGCCCTGATGTGGGGGATAACCATTGGAAACGATGGCTAATACCGCATAATCTCTTCGGAGCAAAGAGGGGGACCTTCGGGCCTCTCGCGTCAGGATATGCCTAGGTGGGATTAGCTAGTTGGTGAGGTAAGGGCTCACCAAGGCGACGATCCCTAGCTGGTCTGAGAGGATGATCAGCCACACTGGAACTGAGACACGGTCCAGACTCCTACGGGAGGCAGCAGTGGGGAATATTGCACAATGGGCGCAAGCCTGATGCAGCCATGCCGCGTGTATGAAGAAGGCCTTCGGGTTGTAAAGTACTTTCAGTCGTGAGGAAGGCGTTAGTGTTAATAGCACTATCGTTTGACGTTAGCGACAGAAGAAGCACCGGCTAACTCCGTGCCAGCAGCCGCGGTAATACGGAGGGTGCGAGCGTTAATCGGAATTACTGGGCGTAAAGCGCATGCAGGTGGTTCGTTAAGTCAGATGTGAAAGCCCGGGGCTCAACCTCGGAATAGCATTTGAAACTGGCGGACTAGAGTACTGTAGAGGGGGGTAGAATTTCAGGTGTAGCGGTGAAATGCGTAGAGATCTGAAGGAATACCAGTGGCGAAGGCGGCCCCCTGGACAGATACTGACACTCAGATGCGAAAGCGTGGGGAGCAAACAGGATTAGATACCCTGGTAGTCCACGCCGTAAACGATGTCTACTTGGAGGTTGTGGCCTTGAGCCGTGGCTTCCGGAGCTAACGCGTTAAGTAGACCGCCTGGGGAGTACGGTCGCAAGATTAAAACTCAAATGAATTGACGGGGGCCCGCACAAGCGGTGGAGCATGTGGTTTAATTCGATGCAACGCGAAGAACCTTACCTACTCTTGACATCCAGAGAARCCAGCGGAGACGCAGGTGTGCCTTCGGGAACTCTGAGACAGGTGCTGCATGGCTGTCGTCAGCTCGTGTTGTGAAATGTTGGGTTAAGTCCCGCAACGAGCGCAACCCTTATCCTTGTTTGCCAGCGAGTAATGTCGGGAACTCCAGGGAGACTGCCGGTGACAAACCGGAGGAAGGTGGGGACGACGTCAAGTCATCATGGCCCTTACGAGTAGGGCTACACACGTGCTACAATGGCGCATACAGAGGGCAGCCAACCAGCGATGGTGA
Organism: Vibrio kasasachensis; assembly: GCF_050337565.1. NCBI lineage: Bacteria > Pseudomonadati > Pseudomonadota > Gammaproteobacteria > Vibrionales > Vibrionaceae > Vibrio > Vibrio kasasachensis. The sequence continues at coordinate 2,088 of NZ_JAKJTB010000005.1, forward strand.
GCGAATCCCAAAAAGTGCGTCGTAGTCCGGATTGGAGTCTGCAACTCGACTCCATGAAGTCGGAATCGCTAGTAATCGTGGATCAGAATGCCACGGTGAATACGTTCCCGGGCCTTGTACACACCGCCCGTCACACCATGGGAGTGGGCTGCAAAAGAAGTGGGTAGTTTAACCTTTCGGGGAGGACGCTCACCACTTTGTGGTTCATGACTGGGGTGAAGTCGTAACAAGGTAGCGCTAGGGGAACCTGGCGCTGGATCACCTCCTTATACGATGATTACTCACAATGAGTGTCCACACAGATTGATATGTTTATAAAGTTCAAGAGTTTAATGTTGGGTCTGTAGCTCAGCTGGTTAGAGCGCTCGCCTGATAAGCGGGAGGTCGGTGGTTCGAGTCCACTCAGACCCACCAATACTTTCCCAAAAGCATTGGTTAAGCATTAAGTCTTTGGGGCTATAGCTCAGCTGGGAGAGCGCCTGCCTTGCACGCAGGAGGTCTGCGGTTCGATCCCGCATAGCTCCACCATTTTTAAGTACATTTACTTTCNRTTAGAAAGTYGAGTGTTTTTAAAAATGGTTTTTTTCTTTCAGTAGAAAANGAATCACGCTCTTTAACAATTTGGAAAGCTGACTAAATAATCTTTAANAAGATTATTTGTAAAGTTCTCAATGTTTACCTTNATGGTAAACACCAAAAAACACATTCAAGTGTTCTTGGCAATATCACTTCCTAGTGAAGTGATTATTCGAAATTGAGTCCGGCAAAATCGAACGTCTCTCACTCATAAAATAGAGAGACAACTTGGTTGTTTAACGAAACTCCTTCGGGTTGTA
>NZ_JAKJTB010000006.1:0-4516 GCF_050337565.1 Vibrio kasasachensis
AAAAAGTGCGTCGTAGTCCGGATTGGAGTCTGCAACTCGACTCCATGAAGTCGGAATCGCTAGTAATCGTGGATCAGAATGCCACGGTGAATACGTTCCCGGGCCTTGTACACACCGCCCGTCACACCATGGGAGTGGGCTGCAAAAGAAGTGGGTAGTTTAACCTTTCGGGGAGGACGCTCACCACTTTGTGGTTCATGACTGGGGTGAAGTCGTAACAAGGTAGCGCTAGGGGAACCTGGCGCTGGATCACCTCCTTATACGATGATTACTCACGATGAGTGTCCACACAGATTGATATGGTTTAATTTTAAAGTGCTACGTTGGGGCTATAGCTCAGCTGGGAGAGCGCTTGCCTGGCAGGCAAGAGGTCTGCGGTTCGATCCCGCATAGCTCCACCATCGTGTCCCGTTCGTCTAGAGGCCTAGGACACCGCCCTTTCACGGCGGTAACAGGGGTTCGACTCCCCTACGGGATACCATCTTTAAGCGTACTTTCTTTAAATAGAAAGCAAAGTGCTTTTAAAAATGGTTACTTCTTCGGAAGAATCACGCTCTTTAACAATTTGGAAAGCTGACTAAATAATCTTTAATAAGATTATTTGTAAAGTTCTCAATGTTTACCTTAATGGTAAACACCAAAAAACACATTCAAGTGTTCTTGGCAATATCACTTCCTTAGTGAAGTGATTATTCGAAATTGAGTCCGGCAAAATCGAACGTCTCTCACTCATAAAATAGAGAGACAACTTGGTTGTTTAACGAAACTCCTTCGGGTTGTATGGTTAAGTGACTAAGCGTACACGGTGGATGCCTTGGCAGTCAGAGGCGATGAAAGACGTAGTAACTTGCGATAAGCCCAGATTAGGTAGTAACAACCGTTTGAGTCTGGGATTTCTGAATGGGGAAACCCACGTGCATAAGCACGTATCATTAACTGAATACATAGGTTAATGAGGCGAACCGGGGGAACTGAAACATCTAAGTACCCCGAGGAATAGAAATCAACCGAGATTCCGAAAGTAGCGGCGAGCGAAATTGGATTAGCCCTTAAGCTTTTTATGCGTCAGGTGAAACTTCTGGAAAGTTGTGCGACACAGGGTGATAGCCCCGTAGCCGGCAACGCATAATAAGTGAAATCGAGTAGGGCGGGACACGTGATATCCTGTTTGAATATGGGGGGACCATCCTCCAAGGCTAAATACTACTGACTGACCGATAGTGAACCAGTACCGTGAGGGAAAGGCGAAAAGAACCCCTGTGAGGGGAGTGAAATAGAACCTGAAACCGTGTACGTACAAGCAGTAGGAGCARGCATTGCGTCYTGTGACTGCGTACCTTTTGTATAATGGGTCAGCGACTTAATTTTAGTAGCAAGGTTAACCGTTTAGGGGAGCCGTAGGGAAACCGAGTCTTAACTGGGCGTATAGTTGCTAGAATTAGACCCGAAACCAGGTGATCTAGCCATGGGCAGGTTGAAGATTGAGTAACATCAATTGGAGGACCGAACCGACTAATGTTGAAAAATTAGCGGATGACTTGTGGCTAGGGGTGAAAGGCCAATCAAACCTGGAGATAGCTGGTTCTCCCCGAAAGCTATTTAGGTAGCGCCTCGGACGAATACTACTGGGGGTAGAGCACTGTTAAGGCTAGGGGGTCATCCCGACTTACCAACCCTTTGCAAACTCCGAATACCAGTAAGTACTATCCGGGAGACACACGGCGGGTGCTAACGTCCGTCGTGGAGAGGGAAACAACCCAGACCGCCAGCTAAGGTCCCAAATTATTACTAAGTGGGAAACGATGTGGGAAGGCTTAGACAGCTAGGATGTTGGCTTAGAAGCAGCCATCATTTAAAGAAAGCGTAATAGCTCACTAGTCGAGTCGGCCTGCGCGGAAGATGTAACGGGGCTAAGTAATAAACCGAAGCTGCGGCAATGAAGTTTACTTCATTGGGTAGGGGAGCGTTCTGTAAGCGGTTGAAGGTGTGTYGTAARGCATGCTGGACGTATCAGAAGTGCGAATGCTGACATGAGTAACGATAAAGGGGGTGAAAAACCCCCTCGCCGGAAGACCAAGGGTTCCTGTCCAACGTTAATCGGGGCAGGGTAAGTCGACCCCTAAGGCGAGGCCGAAAGGCGTAGTCGATGGGAAACGGGTTAATATTCCCGTACTTCTTATAATTGCGATGGGGGGACGGAGAAGGCTAGGTGGGCCTGGCGACGGTCGTCCAGGTTCAAGTACGTAGGCGGGTGGTTTAGGTAAATCCGGACCGCTACTCAACGCTGAGATACGATGTCGAGCTACTACGGTAGTGAAGTCATTGATGCCATACTTCCAGGAAAAGCCTCTAAGCTTCAGATTATAAGAAATCGTACCCCAAACCGACACAGGTGGTCGGGTAGAGAATACCAAGGCGCTTGAGAGAACTCGGGTGAAGGAACTAGGCAAAATGGTACCGTAACTTCGGGAGAAGGTACGCTCTTGGCGGTGAAGTCCCTTGCGGATGGAGCTACTAGGAGTCGCAGATACCAGGTGGCTGCAACTGTTTATTAAAAACACAGCACTGTGCAAAATCGTAAGATGACGTATACGGTGTGACGCCTGCCCGGTGCCGGAAGGTTAATTGATGGGGTTAGACTTAGGTCGAAGCTCTTGATCGAAGCCCCGGTAAACGGCGGCCGTAACTATAACGGTCCTAAGGTAGCGAAATTCCTTGTCGGGTAAGTTCCGACCTGCACGAATGGCGTAATGATGGCCACGCTGTCTCCACCCGAGACTCAGTGAAATTGAAATCGCTGTGAAGATGCAGTGTACCCGCGGCTAGACGGAAAGACCCCGTGAACCTTTACTACAGCTTGGCACTGAACATTGACCCTACATGTGTAGGATAGGTGGGAGCCTTTGAAGCACGTACGCCAGTATGTGTGGAGGCAATCTTGAAATACCACCCTTGTATGCTTGATGTTCTAACGTTGGTCCCTRATCGGGATTACGGACAGTGCCTGGTGGGTAGTTTGACTGGGGCGGTCTCCTCCCAAAGAGTAACGGAGGAGCACGAAGGTGGGCTAAACACGGTTGGACATCGTGTGGTTAGTGCAATGGCATAAGCCCGCTTAACTGCGAGAATGACAATTCGAGCAGGTACGAAAGTAGGTCATAGTGATCCGGTGGTTCTGTATGGAAGGGCCATCGCTCAACGGATAAAAGGTACTCCGGGGATAACAGGCTGATACCGCCCAAGAGTTCATATCGACGGCGGTGTTTGGCACCTCGATGTCGGCTCATCACATCCTGGGGCTGAAGTCGGTCCCAAGGGTATGGCTGTTCGCCATTTAAAGTGGTACGCGAGCTGGGTTTAGAACGTCGTGAGACAGTTCGGTCCCTATCTGCCGTGGGCGTTGGAGAATTGAAAGGGGCTGCTCCTAGTACGAGAGGACCGGAGTGGACGAACCTCTGGTGTTCGGGTTGTCATGCCAATGGCATTGCCCGGTAGCTAAGTTCGGAATCGATAACCGCTGAAAGCATCTAAGCGGGAAGCGAGCCTTGAGATGAGTTCTCCCTGGCACTTTAAGTGCCCTAAAGGGTTGTTCGAGACTAGAACGTTGATAGGCAGGGTGTGTAAGTGCTGCGAGGCATTGAGCTAACCTGTACTAATTGCCCGTGAGGCTTAACCATACAACACCCAAGGGGTTTTGTGGACTCAATGCAAGAACATTGAATGTGTAATAGAACTTTACTCTCTATTTTAGAGAAACCAGCTTTCCGAATTAAAGAATTTGCTTGGCGACCATAGCGTTGCGGACCCACCTGATTCCATGCCGAACTCAGAAGTGAAACGCAATAGCGCCGATGGTAGTGTGGGGTCTCCCCATGTGAGAGTAGGACATCGCCAGGCTTTAATTCCGCACTTGCTTGAAATTCAAGCAAGTCACCATAAGATTTTAAGCCTTTTGCTTTTAGATTTTTTTAAAATCTGAAAACAAAATAAAGTTTAGAGTTTTATGTTGACTTTCAAAGTGGGAAGCGTATTATACGCACCTCGCTGACGTGCTAACGCACTGAAAGCAAAGCTCTTTAACAATATAAACCTATCAATCTGTGTGGGCACTCGTTGATGATAATCCAATAAGTTATTGCTTAGGCAATGACTGTTTCTTCGGAAACACATTGGGTTCAATGAACTGAGTGACCAATCGAGATTAGCTTTCTTTGCAAAAAGAAACTTAGTCTTGGCACAGTCAATTCATTATCATTCTGTTGGAATGATAATAGCTTTAGAATTACATGTTTATCTTCGGATAAATATTAGTTTTGAAGTCAGTATTCATTGAGCCGAAAAAACTTTAAATTGAAGAGTTTGATCATGGCTCAGATTGAACGCTGGCGGCAGGCCTAACACATGCAAGTCGAGCGGTAACAGGAAGAAAGCTTGCTTTCTTTGCTGACGAGCGGCGGACGGGTGAGTAATGCCTAGGAAATTGCCCTGATGTGGGGGATAACCATTGGAAACGATG
>NZ_JAKJTB010000007.1:0-6199 GCF_050337565.1 Vibrio kasasachensis
TAGTTTTTGCTTTATCCACTCGCGGCGATGCTCAAAGCTTTGCTCTGTTAGCGGGTCAACCCCACATAAGAAACTGCGCCTAACACAGCGAGAAACACAGTGATAATACGGTGTGGCATCCACGGATATCTGTTGTTTTCTGGCTGTCGTCATAGTCAATCTCAAGTGGTGTGTAACCCACTCAGGATAAAATACCCAAAAACAACAGCAATACTAAATATCCCAACTTCCAACAAGGTTATCACCAAACCATACTTTGGTTACTTTATGGTGTGTGTCCCTCTAATTCTTAAACCAACTGAGGCTCCATAGGCGAGAGCGCCAAGAGTCAATGATTGACATGCAAGCTTCAGTTTCGGCATCACTGGTTGATTGCCCTGATAACCAACGCGATACTAAGCTTGGAAGTTTGTGCTCTTGTTGCCAGCGTTCAACAACTTCATGATTGGAAAGCGCTTGTGCTTTATCTCGATTGATATGCACTACTAGATGATAGTGGTTGCTCATAATCGCGTAGGCACAAATATCGATGCAGTAGACTTGCGAGAGCGCATATAGCTTTTGCTTTATCCACTCGCGGCGATGCTCAAAGCTTTGCTCTGTTAGCGGGTCAACCCCACATAAGAAACTGCGCCTAACACAGCGAGAAACACAGTGATAATACGGTGTGGCATCCACGGATATCTGTTGTTTTCTGGCTGTCGTCATAGTCAATCTCAAGTGGTGTGTAACCCACTCAGGATAAAATACCCAAAAACAACAGCAATACTAAATATCCCAACTTACAACTAGGTTATCACCAAACCATACTTTGGTTACTTTGCGGTGCCTGTCCTTGTTAATGGTTTCATAATCGCGTAGGCGCAAATATCGATGCAGTAGACTTGTGAGAGCGCATATAACTTTTGCTTTATCCACTCGCGGCGATGCTCAAAGCTTTGCTCTGTTAGCGGGTCAACCCCACATAAGAAACTGCGCCTAACACAGCGAGAAACACAGTGATAATACGGTGTTGCATCCACGGATATCTGTTGTTTTCTGGCTGTCGTCATAATCAGTCTCAAGTGGGGTTTAACCTACTCAGAATAAAAGACCAAATAACAACAGCAATACTGAACATCCCAACTTACAACGAGGTTATCACCAAACCATACTTTGGTTACTTTAGGGTGTGTGTCCTTTTAATTTCCTGTGGGTGGATTGGGTGGTTCTGGGAAGGGACGCCACTCGGATGAGTGGCGTTTTGAAGTAGTTTTAACTATAGAGGTGTTTCAGAGGATATCTCCAGCTTAACTTTCGCAAGTGCAGCATCGAATTCTTTCATATCAGATTTGTCTAAATCTCGTACTGCTGCGTCAATTCGAGAATCAACCATATTCTCCATAAGTTCAGGAATGAATCCAATATCAGGATCTAATTCATTTAAATGATGAAACTCGAGTAAACAAACTGACAAAGCTATTAACGCCAACGGCACTTCATTTGGAAAGATCTCTAGTCGGTATGCTAGTTCGTTGTGCGCGAAGCCAAAGGACTGAATAGGTGACATTCCTAATTCGTCCATAGCTAAATTCATATCTTGCTTTATCGAAATCAAATAATTTGTATATCCCCAAGAGTTCACATCTGTTCTCCATTTATTTTTTAGTGAATACGTTAAGCTGGATGTTTGGATATTTTGACCTAAATTGCTGAATAGCACCACCACAGGATGTGCAAGCCTTAAGTTCAGTGAAAAGATCTATTCTCCCTGTTGCGTTAGGATTATCGCCAAGAACTCTAGCTGTAGTTTCCAGAATTTTAAACTCGCCATCGTATACTCTAGAAAAAGATTCCTTTCCATCAACCACTCCATATTTATTAACTGACAGTGGTTTAAGAATTGTCTCTCCTTGAGGAAGAGGCACAAAACCGTTTTCACCCTTTTGAAAACGACTAAATGCTTTCATCTTATCTGGTAGCCCTGGGATATTCACATCGGCAAGTGCTAGGTTGCCTTTATTTGCCAGCTCTTCAGGTATTTCAGATCTAACATTCACGGCTTGGTTCACGAATACTTCTCGAACTTCTGGGTTGGTAGTATTGTTCAAGTAATGACTAATGGGTTTACTTGTAACACCGTCTTTACTTGTTGATAGATTGGTACTACTAACGTTGCTGTCCGCAGTAACAACGTCTTTTATAGCTTTCTTACCCGATCCCGCTTGATCAACCACATCAACAACTTTATCTAGGGCTTTCCCTCCAGCTTTTGCTATGACAGCCTCAAGTACTAATGTTCCAGCACCCACTGCAGCATCAATAGCAAGGTCGCCAACCGGATTAACATCTCCTTCGTGAGTTTCAGTAGATGCGGAATTAAATGTTGATTCCCCAATTGTAGAACTGTAATCCTCATTGAGCTTGTTAAGCCCTTCGCGACCTTGTTCTAATCCAGCATCAGTACCAAGAGTCGCTAATGCAACTCCAGCAGCACAAGTTACTCCACCGGTACAAATGGCAGCGCCTCCAATTGCACTAGCAGCTGCCCCACCATAGCCAGATACAACGTTGACTATCGCACCGCCTTTAGTTATGCCTTCATCATGTTTGAGAACGGTATCATTAACGCTATCTAACCAATCATGTTCGAACAGCCCTTCTGCATCTTCTCCTAGCATCCCTTTTAAGGAAGCTCCGTCTGCCTGCAACTTCTCGCCAGCATCCTGTAAAGCCGTTAATTGCTTATAGTACGGATCGTTTTCAGGAACCTGCTCAGCGCATTTCACAGAGGCACATGCCAATGCACTTAATTGCACCTTAGCTTGCTGTTTTTGGTTGTTAGTTAGACTTTTATCACTATCAATTCTGCCACGGATATTATCCATGACCTTAGCTTCTTTGTAGCGGTACATGCGATAATCAACCTTGGCACTGCCTACTTGGTTGGCGGTTTTCGTACCGTGTTTAACTGCACTACTGTTTTTGAGGCTCTGTTTGAACTGATTTGAACTTGTGTTGGTTAATACGTTGTCAAACTTGTTTTCTAGTTGAGAAGTGAGCATTTCACCAAATGATTGGGTAATGGCTTCTTGTGTTGCCTCTGACTCATCAGTAAACCAACGGGTAGAGTCTGACTGTAAATCAACCACCTCAATGATTTCTTCACCCACTGATTGCAGTATGTCTTTCTTACCTGCGCCATCCCCACCATCGACGAACACTTCTTGATAGTGTTCGCTGTTTTTATCCGTCACCGTCGCGGCTTTGGTATTTCTGGCAATGGTATCTTTTAGCGAACTGCTGTCTGTTTTACTTCCGTCGTAAAAGTTGAGGTCTTTTAAGTCCAAACCATATTTATCGAGTGCCAACTGAGCCAATTGCTTCGTTGCGCTAGCGGCGGTGTCACCATCTTCCGAACCTAATGCTTCTACTAACTCTTTATGCTCAGGGTTGTGCTTAAGATCTCGAATTAACTCGCTTGCTTTTTGGTTGTTCACCAACAGAACATGAGTGTCTTTACCCCCAAGATTTTCGTTCGCATCAATATCCTCCACAACCTTAGAGACGTTAGCAATTAAATCTCCCATCTTTTCCAGATCGAGCGCAATATCCTCCCATCCATCCTTACTAAACAGCCGATGGTCAATCGTGACATCAAAATCACCTTGTTCTCTATCAACGCTATAAAGTGCTTTGTCACCTTTTTCTATATCTCTGTTCAGTCGAACTAAATCTGATTCTTCATCTCGTACCGTAATATTTCCCTGCCCTACGGTGGCAAGTGTCTTAGTCTTGGAGTAGTGGCTCGTGTTTGAGTGGACCAGCGAGGTCTTGCCTTTCGACCAATCAATGACTGTGCTGCCATCTTCTTCATCTTCACCAATAGAAAAACCAGTATTACCACTAAAGTTCTTATTTTGATCAAAATGAGTATTTGAAAGATCAACGAAATCAATCGAGCCCGTTTCGAGGTTCACCTTTCCGAGATCATTGCCACTTTTATCGACAGTCGCGATTTTGGCGCCTTCTAATTGCGTGTGATTGCCAACGTTGATGTTGATCTCACCGCCCGATTCTAGCGATGTTAAAACAGTTTCTTTTGATGACGAACGACCACTAGATAAGCGGATCCCACCATTTCCACCGGAAAATTCACCCGCACCATCTAGGTTTTTAATGAGTCCTTGTTTAGCTCCGCTTTTATGAAGCTCTCCTCCCGTTAAGCTAGCACCTGCTGATATTCCCTTACCTTTGCTACTTGAGCTCGCTCGGTTCTGCTCAGACGCAATCGTTAGATCGCCGCCAATATTCATATTTATGCCGCTATCAGCAATAATATTCGCACCTTTAATCAAGGTATCTGAATCTGATTCGATGACTATCTCGTTGCCTTCAACCAAACTGTTGTTAAACGTCGTCGTTCGGGACTCAGATTCATTTTTATCGACACTTGCACTCAGGTTTATGCCACTTGCCGCACCGTAAACAGTTACTGAAGCTCCAATTGAACCCGATTTACTGCTAGAACTAGCTTGGCTGGTATCTTTTGATGCCAAAATCTCAACTTTATTCCCCGATATTTGGGTTTTGTTCTTTGCGATAAGATTTGAACCTTGAACGGTAACTTGTTCATTTTCCGCCATTCCCGACGATATTTTTATGTTCTGCCCTAGTAAGTTAGAACCCACAGACTGTGTTGAGCTGTTGCGAGATTCTGTTTCTGTCGCTTCGATGTCGAGATGTATACCTGCATTAAAACCCAATGTGGCAATACTGGGGCCCGTCGCTCCGGCTTGTTGGCTCAAAGCTAGTGATTTTGAGACTACATCTTTGGCCGCTAACGCAATATTAGCGACATACCACTCTTTATCCCCTTCGACAGCAATGACGAGATCTCGTAGTTCTTCAATATCATCAAATGCAACCCCTGGGATTTTATTGCGATAGTCATCTTCAAGCCCTTCGAGGGTCCCTTTTAACGATGTAATCTGTTTCTTAAACTGTTTATACGATTCTTTTGCTTCTTCTAGCGCATCTTTTGAGTCCAACAATGATTTTGCCGCTTTTACTACTTCCACCGCCTGATGCTGAACCACTAAGCTCACTTCGGCTTTGCCGTGCAGCTCATCTCTTTGGCTTGTTTGTGTGTCCTTGGCTTCTTTAATAGTGATGCTATCTTTCGCCGCTAGGCTTATATCACCCGAGTTGGAGTTATCCGCATCTGCAAATAAGTTGGAGCCTTCGACAACGATGTCGGATTCCGCGTTAATCGCAATGTCTTCGCCCGCTTGAAGCTGGCTGCTTTGGTTGGTGGTGGTATCTATTTGCTCATCGACTTTGTCGTAAGTGGCTTCGCCAATGCTGTATTTGAATTGACCATTTTCAAACGTGCCGCCTTTTAGAACGTCCATGTTGAGCTTCACTTCAATTTTTTCTTCACTTGAAAATTGATGCTTAGACTCTTTGGCGGCGACGATTTCGACATTGCCGGTATCTGCGTGGGCGTTGATGCTCTCTTGCGCATTAAGCTGCGAGCCAATCACCTTTACTGAGCCACCGCTGGCGTTAATGTCACCACCCGATTGAATGGTACTGGCTTTGGCGGTTTTCGATTCTACACCACTGCGTTTTTTCTCCATTTCAAACAGGCTACCGCCTGATAAGAAGCTGGTTTTTTCGCTCCACTGTTGCGCTTGTTTTAGTTCTTCACCAGCGCTGACCAACAGTTGGTCAAGTGCCTCTAAATCAACATTACCCCCTGCGACGACATTGCTGGCAATCACGCCAATATCATTCCCCGCGGCAATGTTGACGTTGGCACCAGTGATAACATTGGCGCTGTTGAGTAAGGTCGCATCATCAATGCTGCCTTGGCGTTTACCACTTAGCCCACCCAGACCCTTTTTAATTGATTCTTCTCGGTGGTACTGTTTATAAGATTGTGCCGCGAGTACCACGTCGCCATCCGCAGAAAGGTTGACGTTTTCAGAGGCATTTAGGTTTGCACCAACCAGTTGTATATCGCTCTCCCCCCCCGACAGTTGCACTCCTTCAATTTTGTGGGCAGAGATATTGATGTTCTCACCAGAAAGCGCGCTGCCTTTTACGGTTTCGTTATAGCTTTCACGAATGGTGGTTTTTGAGCGACCAAAGGATTTTTTAACGGTTTTCTTGAAGTAGCTATAGTCACTGTCATTCACCGCGAGGATGTTAACGG